>JAYZHP010000037.1:0-4086 GCA_036166415.1 Fidelibacterota bacterium
GAGTGGGAAAATCAACTGTTGCAGTTAATTTGGCCTTATCTTTACGAGATATGGGTTTAAAGGTAGGCTTACTTGATTTAGATATTTATGGTCCTTCATTACCAATGATTTTAGGATTAGATGATCAGCCCGAATTAAATAAAGATAGAAAATTATTACCTCTTGATCATCTAAAAATGAAAGTTATGAGTTTTGGTTTTATAAGCGGTAACCAATCCCCTACTATTTGGAGAGGTCCTCTTGTTGCAAGAATGACAGAGCAATTTTTTTATGATGTAATATGGGGAGAGTTAGACTATTTGATATTAGACCTTCCCCCTGGTACAGGCGATATACAGTTAACTCTAACTCAAAAATTAAAAATGGATGGAGCACTTATTATTACAACTCCCCAAGATATCGCATTGGCAGATGTGACAAAAGGCGCAGATATGTTTCGCAAAGTTAAAACGCCAGTATTGGGCGTAATTGAAAATATGTCAGGTTTGTTTCTAGATGGTAAGGTTGAGAGTGGCACCAATTTATTTATTGAAGGTCAACCGGTTAATATTAATAAAGATGGTAGTTTTACAATCAGAATGGATTTGTTTAAAAAAGGAGGAGGGAAAACGGAAAGCGACAGACTGGGCGTCCCGCTTCTTGGTCAAATTCCCATTTCTCAAGATATTATGGAAACTACAGATTCAGGCAAGCCCATTGTAGATAGGCATCCTAATTCACATATCAGTATTTTATATAAGGAAATAGCTAAGAAAATAATCGACATAATTGATGTTTAATTATTTTACGCATTCAATTGTTATAATATTCATTGGCTATGCTTCAATCTATCCCATCTATTTTTGGATAGTGCCATTACAAAAAATTGACCAAGGTTTTTATAGATTTAATTTAGGAAAATGCTGTATTGTTGGATCATTAGGAGCTATTGCATATCATTTTATTGCTGTTGATTTCTTTTCAGAGATTATGCTGATTGTTTGGTTGATATTGCTAGGAACCATTACGGCTTATTATTGGAATAGAAATCAAATCCATAATATTGTTATTACAACAGTATCATTATTAGGCTGTTTTGCATTACTTAATATTATCAAATATCTTGTTCAGCCTGATATATACCTTCAAGCAACCGCATCAATTTTCATTGGATCAATGATTACTGCCGGAGTTTTTTTTGCAATGATATTAGGACATTGGTATTTAAATGTTATTGCTTTGCCTATATCATTATTAAAAAAATCAACGATGCTACTTTGGATTATATTAATTATTAGAATTTTTTGGGATGTCTATTATTTAAGCTTTAATCAATATGTAGACCCATATGGAATATCAAAAAATACATGGTCATTTATATTTGAATTTGATGGATTATTAATATTAGTGGCATTATTTATGGGAAATATTTTCCCCATCCTTATCAACTACTTTATATGGCGAACATTGAAGCTACAAGCAACACAAAGCGCAACGGGCTTGCTATATGTTTCAATAATTTCTATTCTATTTGGAGATATAATATTCAAATATTATTTACTACAATATGGATTTCCACTTTGAAAAAAGTAGAAAAAAATTATTTTATTGATAGTAAAAACCCTTTATGCCCAGAATGCGGATGTAAGCATTTATATAAGAAAAAAAATTTTAACCAAGCTATTGGATGTATCATTATCTTAATTGGCGCATTGCTGGTTCCAATAACTTATGGACTTAGTTTGCTAGTCCTCTTTATTGTTGATTTATATCTCTATAGAAAAGTGGAAGATTCAATAGAGTGCTATAAGTGCAAATCAGAGTTTACGAATGTTTCAATTCCAGAAGATTTACTGGACTTTGATCACCATATCGCTGAAATCTATGAAAAAGATTAATTATTCATTAGAAACGCAATAAGCACTAATTTTACGAATACAATAATCAGTAAAATATTTATTTAACGTGAATAATAGATTAAGAGATAAAGTTTTTAGTAATGGCGATTTACCTAGGCATATTGCAATCATTATGGATGGTAATGGGCGCTGGGCAAGATTGAAAAATAAACCTCGCGCACATGGTCATCGCGAGGGAATAAATTCTGTACGGGAAATTGTGCAAGTCTGTGGTGAAATTGGTATTTCACATCTTACTCTTTATACATTTTCCAGTGAAAACTGGTCAAGGCCAAAATCAGAAGTTTCTGCAATAATGAAACTGCTTTTATCAACAATAAAAAAAGAAATAAATAATTTGCACAAAAATAACGTAAAACTTTCAACTATTGGTAATATTAACGACTTACCCAATGACACCAGAAAAAATATAATGGATGGTATAGCTAAAACCCAAAACAACTCTGGTCTTAATTTAATATTGGCATTAAGCTATGGAAGTAGGCAGGAACTGATTAGGGCCTTTAAGCGTATAGGTAAAAAGATACAATCATCAGAAATAGTACCTGATGATATTAATGAAAATTTAATTGGCAAAGAGCTTTATTCTAAAGACATTCCAGATCCAGATCTTTTAATAAGGACCGGGGGAGAATTTCGTTTAAGCAATTTTTTGCTTTGGCAGGCAGCATACTCTGAACTACTAATTACAGATACGCATTGGCCTGATTTTAGAGAAGAAGCACTATTGAATGGAATTTATGAATATCAAAACAGGCAAAGAAGATTTGGTCAAACCGCTGAACAGATAACCGCATGAAAAAACTAATCATTTTTATATTAACCTCATTTCTTATTGCACAAGCACCCCCATCTTTTCAGTTAGATAATATTAAGATTGAAGGAAACAAATCCACCAGTAATAACATGGTGCTATATACAGCTGGATTACAGAAAAACCAAAATGTAACTGCTGAGGATTTTCGTCGAGCTGTTAAAAGACTATGGGATTTAGGCGTTTTTAATGATGTTCAAATTGAATTTAATGGGGAATCAGCTGATGGAATTTCCATTACAATTATAGTTAAAGAATCACCGGTTTTATCAAAGATAGAATTTGATGGAAATAAAAAAATTAGAGATAAAAAAATCAAAGAAGTTCTTTCGTATCGTGTTGGAATGAGGATAAAGCCTAACTTTATAAATAGCTCAATAAATAAAATTGAAAAACTATATAAAGAGGAAGGGTATTTTCTTGCGAAAGTAAATGGATCGATGAAGCCTGTTGGTGATAAAAACTCACAAAGAAATAATATTATTTTTACTATAGAAGAAGGTAAAAAAATGAAAATAAAAGATATTATTATTTCAGGAAGCGGTAAGAATAATTTTGGTTGGCTCGCAACAAAACAATGGATTCCTCTTCCTAGTATAGTCAGAAATAAATTGACCTTATATAAGCTAAGAAGGCAATTAAAAGATACAAAAATTCGTACATGGTGGAGATTTTGGGCTTCATCATTTAACAAAAAGAAATTTGAAGAAGATCTTGAAGTGCTAAACACTTTTTATAAAGATGAAGGGCATCGTGATTTTATGATTTCCTCCGATAGTGTTTATTATAATAAGAAAAAGCGAGGTCTCATTGTACAAATAAATGTTCAAGAAGGAGAAAAATATAAATTTAGAAATTTCTCATGGGAGGGCAACTCTCTTTATGATGAAGGCATACTGCAAAGTGCATTGAATTTGAAAAAAGGAGATATTTTTAATAAATCAGCTTTTGAAAATGCAGTTTATCAAGATGTCCAAAGCTTATACATGGATAGAGGATATCTCTATAGTAACATAGAGCCTTTTTTCACACCTGCCGGCAATGATTCAATGGATGTTCATTTTTCTGTAACCGAAAACAACAAAGTGTACGTGCGTAATATTAATATTTATGGAAACTCTAAAACTCGAGAAAATGTTATTCGCAGAGAGCTTGATGTTTTTCCTGGCGACTTATTTAGAAGGACTTTGCTTCAAACAAGTATGCGGAAATTACATGTTTTGAATTATTTTGACCCAACTTCATTAGCTCCAAATGTTGTTCCTGTAGATGAAGATGAGATTGATCTAGATATTACCCTTCAAGAAAAATCCTCTGATCGTGCCAGTGCAAATATTGGTGTATCTGGTATGTATGGAATGACAGGGGGAGGAA
>JAYZHP010000038.1:0-4841 GCA_036166415.1 Fidelibacterota bacterium
GCTGGCTCTGTTGGCTGTATTGGTTTTTTATCTTCCATTTTTTCTTCTTTAATGTGGAGCCGATCAGGATCGAACTGACGACCTCTTGAATGCCATTCAAGCGCTCTCCCAACTGAGCTACGGCCCCTAATTATATTTTATTGCCCTAGAAATTTAAACTCTTTATAATCAATACCAAAATAGCAAATTTTAGAAAAAAATTTTCAAATAAGCTTATTTTATGATAATGTTAAATTAGATGCGCCAGTTTCAGCGGTATAGATTTTACCATCTTTATAAGTCAAAAAAGCTAAAACTGCTTGAGTATTTCCATCTAAAAAAGTTACAAATGCATGCTCCACCCCTACTTCATCATTTTCATAAAGAATTCTTACCCTATCTCTAGTTATATCTCCACTCATAGCCCATTCGATTACATCGGATTTTGAAAGGACCTTTCCTGCAGAGTGCAAAGTGAATTTGTAGTCATCATGCAGGCATTCATTCATACCTGCTTCATCAAGGGACTCAATAGCTTCAGCCCATTTTTCTAATAATGTCATAAAAAATTTCCTTTATTATTGAATTGTTGATTTTAGTTTATACGCCTAACGAGCGCTTTACCTAGTAAATTTTCATTGAAATAATTTATCATTTTTCTATATAAATTTTTTCTAGCATTACCCCCAGACATTCCGTGAGGTCTATTGGGATAATAAAAAACATCTAACTGTTTATCATGCTTTACAAATTGCTCAACGAGCCAAGTTGTATTCTGTGAATGAACATTGTCATCACCAGTGCCATGCATAACCAGCAACTTACCATTAAACCTATCCACATATGATAAAACTGAGGTGGAATCATATCCAGCTTTGTTGTCTTGCGGTAAGCCCATTGATCTTTCTGTGTAAATGGAATCATACAACCTAAAGTCCATTACTGGGGCAACCGAAACTCCAACATCAAATAAAGCGGCATTTTTCGTCAACATTAATCCTGTGAAGTAACCGCCTCCTGACCAACCCCAGGCTCCTATGCGATCTGGATCTGCGATTCCTTTATCGATTAAATATTTGACTCCAGCAGCGGTATCTTTGGCTAAATATTTAGCCATATCACCGTAGCTTAAATTTTTGAATGATTCCCCCCTACCGCTCATTCCTCTGGCGTCCATGGAAAAAACTATATAACCCTGCTGGGCTAAATATTGATTCCAAGCACTGCCCCAGCGGTTGTTAACAATTTGAGTTCCGGGCATACCGTAACCATGAACAATCATAGGGTAGCGCTCCCCTTTTACATAATCAGGGGGATATGTAATTATTCCATCTAGGTTTGTTGATCCGTCATCTGATTTAAATTGAATAATTTTAGGATAGGACCAATCATACATTTGAAATTGCGATTTATCAGTTTCTGATATAATCTTAACTAGCTTCCCGTTCATATCCTTCAATACATGTTTTTGAGGTTGACTGATGCTTGAATATGAATCAATAAATCCATCACCTTCAGGCAAAATCCTTACTGAATGCGATCCATTCTCACTGGTAAGTAATTTTAAATTTGATCCATCAAAGTTGACCGAATAAAATCTAGACTCAAAAACAGATTCTTTATTTGAGGTAAAATATATTTTGTTTTTTTCCTCATCAACGCGAATGATTCTTTTGACTTCCCAATTACCATTGGTTATCTGCTTAAGAAGCTTTCCTTTTGACGTATGTATAAATAAATGGCGCCACCCTGATCGCTCAGAAATCCAAAGAATATTTCCATTTTGAAGAAAATGATAATTTCTATGTAAATCTACCCAACCATTAGGGTCTGATTCGGTCAATCCGGAGATTGATAGGCCGCTTTGCCTAGAAACATTTAAAAATTCCCAAAAATTCTGAAGGCGATTCATCCTCATTACTGTAAGATTGTCATTATCATTCCACCGCATCCATGGGTAATACTTATCTTCTGTATCTTTTATATCCATTTTCTTATTTCGACCCCTGTTAACATCAACAATATATATTGACATAGTTGGGTTGGTTTGTCCAGCTTTTGGATAATGTATTTCTTGGATTGTAGGATACAGGCCAAGCTCATCAAACATTCTAAAAACAGGTACTTTTGATTGATCCTCTTGCCAATAAGCAATGTGTTTACTATTCGGGGACCAGCGATAGGCATCAAAAGAACCAAATTCCTCCTCATATACCCAGCCAAAATGGCCATTTAAAATAGAGCTAGATCCGCTTTTGGTCAGTTTCCTTTCTTTTCTTTTCTTTATGTCAAAAACATAAAGATTGTTATCCTTTCTAACATAGGCCACCTTTAAACCATTAGGAGCAACTTTTACATTTCTTAGATTATCATTATTATTTGTTATTGGAAAAATATCCTTGGAGTTCAAATCGAGAATATAATATTCACCGTAATAAGAATGTCTCCATATCCTTTTTCTTTTAGTTAATAATAATAATTTTGACTTTGATTTATCTAATTCAAAGTTAATTATAGATAATTTTTTACCATTCATGTAGAATAGCGAGCTGTCAGCAAAAACTGTTGTATCCTGCTCCGGAAAATTAACGCTCACAATATGGCCCCTGTAAGATCCTTTACCCCATGATAAGTAAGTATTTTCATTTGGAAACCATTTCATCATACCTAAGCGAGCATATTCGAAAGGTGAATTGCCCTGCACATCATCAAAGGACAACCGTTTATTCTCACCTAATAAAATAGATAGAGATAACAAAATTAAAATTTCTTTCTTAAAGATCATCCCTTAAGCTCCTTTTAACTTTTCTAAGTAAATCAATCATCATATTTTGATTTAATCGACCTGTATTAACATTCCTAGGGCTAGGATGATAGCAGCCCCATAAGATTTTCCCATTAGGAAGTGTATAATTTTTATCATGACCAAAGGGATAATCTTTTAATATAATGTCAAAATTTTGTTTAATATATCTCAAATATCCATCAAATCCAATCTTCCCTAATGCTAAAACAACTTTAATTTTTGAAAGAATACGTATTTCATCGCTAAAATAAGGTGAACATAGCCTTAATTCTTCAGCGGTGGGCTTGTCATGCGGAGGTACACATTTTAAAACGGGCGTCATAAATGCATCATTCATAATTAAACCATCGGTTAATGAATCAGAATTGGGTTGATTTGTTATATCCACTTCATGCAAGCATCTAATAAGAAAATCTGCGGATTTATCTCCAGTAAACACCCTTCCTGTCCTATTACCTCCATGGGCAGCTGGTGCTAGCCCTAAAATTAATAGACTAGCATTAACATCGCCAAATCCAGGAATAGGTTTACCCCAGTATGTCCATTCTTGGTATTGTTTCCTTTTTTCCAGTGCTACTTTAGTTCGAAATTCAACAATCCTTGGACAATAATCGCATTGGACAAGCTGTTTATATAATTTTGCAAGGGGTCCTGTATTAATTAAAGGATGGTCAGATATTTTTGGATGGACATTACTCATATTAGAATTATATTTAAATTTATGTAAAATAGTATGATCAGTTGCCTTTAGAGGTAACTAAATCATAAATTCCGCACCCTTAATTGCAAAATTAAGTTATTTAATTTAAGGAAAAAAACTATGGCAATGCTGACAACTATTCGAAATCGCTCTCATGTTTTTCTATGGGCACTATTAGTTCTATTCTTGCTAAGCATGAGCGTTGGTGGATTAGTGGGTGGCGCAAATATTATTGACCAAATACTTGGCAGGGTTAATCCTGCAGAAGCTATTGGATCAGTTAATGGTGATAAAATCACACCCGACCAATTTAATCAAGCTGTTACCGCAAGGCTAAGAGCTATGCAGAATTCCGGAGCAGAAATATCTGATCAATATTTAGAGACCATTCGTCAACAAATATGGAATGCTTTTATTGAAGAAAAACTTACGCAACAAGCCATTGAAGACTTAAATATAAAAGTCTCTGATGATGAAATTCTATACCATCTAAAAAACAACCCTCCTTTTGATATTCAGCAAATTTTTTATAGAAATAATATTTTTGATAGAGATTATTACATGCAGGCGCTAAATACTCCTGGAATGGTTGATTGGGGTCCAATCGAAGCTTGGATGCGCGACTTTTATCTTCCCCGATATAAGCTTCAACAAATTATAAAAATGTCAGCAGTTGTTAGCGCTGATGAAGTAAAAGAAGAATTTATTAAACGAAATATTGATTATACTATTTCTGCAGTTCATGTTCCAAAAAGCTCTATTCAAGATCGCGTCATTAAACCTGAAGATAGAGAATTAAAAAAAGAATACAAGAATAGAATTGATGAGTTTGAAGAACTTGAAAAGAGACATATGTCTTTTATCAGTTGGCCAAAAACAGCATCGCTAGATGATACCAATAGAACAAAGCAAGAAGCTTTAGATGTCATTGCAAACTATAAAGATGGTACGGATTTTTCAATACTTGCCAATATACATACTCAAGATCCAGGCAATCAAGTTACACCCGATTCAGGAAGAGGGGGAGATTTAGGTTGGTTTGGAAAAGGTCAAATGGTTAAAGTATTTGAAGAGACAGCATTTAATGCAAGGCGTGGTTCAGTTGTAGGTCCAGTGCTGTCACAATATGGTTATCATATTATTAAAGTTGATAGTATTAAAAATAGAAAAAAAGATAATCACCAGATTAAAGCGAGGCATATTTTATTAAAAATAGAATTAGGTCAAAAAACAAGGTCAGAATTAAGAAGAAAGGCAACATTATTTAGTTATGATGCACAAGACTATGGCTTATCTAACTCTGCTGACAGTCATAACGTTAGCATACAATCTGCAACAAATCTTAAAGAAAATGAT
>JAYZHP010000039.1:0-10066 GCA_036166415.1 Fidelibacterota bacterium
GGAGCCACTAGACCATTAATCTTTAACATTTCACTCTTTCCATTATTATTAAAATCAAATGTTCCAATAACATGGAGATCCTCTGCAACAATAGATGCAGTAAGACCAAAATAAAGCACCATGAGCCTACTATAACTCAATATATCCTCCAGCACGTATATGTGCTAATTTAAATGTACTAATCTTGTAAATAATAAATACCCTTACCATGAGATACAATCAAATATAGGTTCTCATCCTCGAATATATCAAGAAAAAGCCCACAAACTAATTTATTGAAAGAATAACAATAATCTTTCGATTTATGAAGCATACTGAATAAATTGGCTGCGCATTGTTTTATACTTATTTCAATTGATGAAAAGAATATTAATTATTAGTCAGCTTCTATTTACCCTTGGGTATTCACAGGGAGATATGTATCCGGTAGAAACCTCATATGGTGGTGGCATTGGTTTTGGGAATATGTATATGATCTTAAATGATGTTCCTGGCAGTACAGTAATGGATAGTATGGGTTTTGATGTAGACCAACTACAGACAAGGCCTCTGGTATTTTATGGAGGAGAAGGTTTTGCTCAAATGACTGGACCGTGGCGATTAGGAGGATATGCGGGAATTGGTTCAGCGCAGGTCAGCAACGTATACACAATAGTACCATTTGCAAACAGAGATGGCAATCCCAGATATCAGGATACAGGAGCAGGAGCCAATAGCGACCTGCTTTATACATATAGAGATGAAAAAGATAATTCAGTATCTGTTAAAGGAAGATTAAATATACTACTTGGAGCAATGACCGCTGAATATGTCTTCCCGGTATATCGCGACCTTGAGGTTATGGCTGGTGCACTTATGGGCTTAGGTAGTTATACCTTATCTGTCGACACACAGATGGGCAATGCTACATGGTCTAATCTTGGACGAAGTATGTATGGCTATATAAAAGGTGATAGCGTTATGGTTGAGCTCGATGCAAATGGGGGGACGTTTGATGATGCAGCGGCTAATTTGAATAGTGGTGGCGTGCAACCAATCAGAGTGAGCGAGTCAATGACAGAAATAAGCGCCCTATTTTTTAATTTCCAGCCTTACGTAGCAGTTAAGTGGCAGTTCCTAGATAGAATGGGTTTACGAATAAGCGCAGGGTTCAACAATGGCACTATTGGTGCGGGTGGATGGAAGCTCAATGGGCACATGCCTATCAGTGATTCTCCCGAATCATCCATAAGCGGACTCACAGTTCGTACTGTAATTTATTTTGGCTTATAAAAACACACCCTTCTTTATTAAACGATTTTGGGGTTTATCATTATTGATATTTGCCTCCGTGATGATCATAATGCCAATCACGCAAAAACTATATTCTAATCAAACGAATCCCTACGCAATCATTGAGAAAAAATTCAAGGTAATGAATCAAATCTTATATTATGTCAATCAACTCTACTATGAAGACGTTGATATGGAGGCATTAATGGACGGGGCCTTTAAAGGAATCATGGATGAACTAGATCCCCATTCTATTTTTATTTCAGCCAAGGATCAAGAAAATATTGATGAGCTTTTCCGCGGAGAATTTCAAGGCATAGGAATCGAATTTGATATATTAAATAATTATATCACTGTTATTTCGCCAGTAGTAGGGGGCCCATCCGAAAAGGCTGGATTACTTGCTGGTGATTGGATAATCAATATTGATGGAAAAAGCGCTAAGGGTGTAGATAGAGAGGATGTGTATAAGAAACTTCGCGGAAAGAAAGGCACCAGAGTGGATTTAACAATTGGTAGGTACGGGGTAGAGCCCTTTGATGTTACAATTATTCGAGATGATATTCCTTTATTTAGTGTTAGGGCTACCTCTATGTTGGATAACGAAACCGGCTATATCTGGTTAACACGGTTTTCAACAAAGTCTGGTCCCGAAGTAAAACAATCATTAGACATGTTAATGGATAAAGGAATGAAAAGATTGGTATTGGATTTACGCAACAACAGCGGCGGCATACTAGAACAAGCTGCCGAAGTTGCCAATATCTTTATATCTAAGAAAGACACCCTCGTTTACACTAAAGGCAAAAATAAGCAAGCATCGCAAGCATTTGTTGCCTCACCAACAAAAGGGAATAGTAGCTTCCCATTAATTGTGCTAATCAATAGGGGCTCAGCCAGCGCCAGCGAAATAGTGGCAGGCGCCGTACAAGACCTTGATAGGGGTCTTGTTATAGGTGAAACAAGTTTTGGAAAAGGCCTTGTACAAAGACAAGCCGGCCTAAGCGATGGATCGGCGATTAGAGTAACCATTGCCCAGTATTATACTCCCAGCGGACGCCTAATTCAACGGCCCTTCGATAAAGAGAATCAAGATAACTATTATTCTGAATTGTACGAGGATGACCGAGAAGCTAAAATAGATTCATTAAAAAAATTAAAACCACCATTTAAAACGCGAGGTGGGCGTATTGTATATGGAGGCGGAGGGGTTACCCCCGATATATATATACCTTTTAATATGAAATTAAATAGTGCTACGCGCCAAATTATGAGCCATCCGAATAGATTAATGTTTAATTGGAGCACCAACTATATTAACAACCAAGAGGAAGAGCTGCTTTCTTCATATGTTAATTTTCAGTCTTCATGGTCTGTTTCTGATGACGATTTTAATAGTTTTCTTAACTATGCAAAGAGCCAGGATAAAAAAATTAAGATAGATGAGGCGTTATCGGATAAAAAATATTTAAAAACTATGCTCAAATCTGAAATAGCTGGAGCAAAATGGGGAATAAACGAGCTTTGGGGTGTGCGCGTTAATGCAGATAATCAATTAATAGAATCTTTAAAACATTTTGACAAAGCAAGCTCATTTCTTGACAATTACAGTTATAATTAGGCAGTAATAAAAACTTGCAAAACTAGGGACAATCGAAATAACTTTTATGATTAGTCTATCACACTACCGTCTAATATCAATTGTAAATAAGATTTTAGCTTAGTAAATCAACAGAATTAGAACTAAAACTACGGAGGTTAAGTATGGTTCAGTATTTTATAGATGGGGGCGCATTTATGTGGCCAATATTATTTTCTCTTTTATTTGGTCTGGCGTTTGCATTTGAGCGTGCGTATTCACTCGTTTTATCTTCAATAGATTCAAATAAATTTTATGATGATGTTTCTTCATCAATGGCTAGCGGAAAACTTCAAGAAGCAGTAGATCTTTGCAGTGAAACCCGTGGACCTGTTGCAGGAGTATTTTATGCTGCTTTATCAAGGTATGACCGTGGACTTGAAGAGGTTGAAAAAGCAATGGAAAATGCAGGATCCTTGGAAATGGCATTCCTTGAAAAAAATATGATTTGGTTAAATACCGTAATCACCGTTGCCCCAATGATTGGGTTTACGGGGACCGTTGTTGGTATGATATCTGCATTTGATGCTATTAAGGCTGCAAATGATATTTCACCGGCAGTTGTTGCTGGAGGTATTTCACAGGCGCTTCTTACCACAGCATTTGGTTTGATAGTTGCTATGATCATTCAATTTTTCCAAAACTTTTTTGTATCACGCATCGATCAGCTTATTCTTGATATGGAAGAAAATTCAGTAAAATTATTGGATTCTTTACATACTAAGAAAAAATAATTGATCCCCAATTAATTAATTTATAATGGCTAAACAAAAAAGAAGATTCAAAGGTGGTGAAATACCAACATCATCTATGGCGGATATTGCCTTTCTACTCCTTATATTTTTTCTTGTAACAACAACAATTGATATGGATAAGGGTTTAGGGATGGTTTTGCCTGCTGAGGGAGAAGAAATCGAAATAAATAAGAAAAATATTCTTAATTGTTTGATTAATTCAACTGGTAATGTTCTTTTAGGTGGTGAGGCAGTTGATATTAGAAATTTGGCAAAAACAGTTCGTCAGAAAATTGCACAAAATGATAAACTTGTTATTTCAGTTAAAGCGCACAGTGCTTCTAGATACGAAGATTATGTTCGCGTAATTGATCAACTTAAACAAGCCAATGCTACTAGAATTTCAATCGCGGAATCAGATTAATGAAAATACAAAGAAAAACACAGCTCGATTCTGAAATACCAACCGCATCTATGCCGGATATTATATTTATGCTGTTAATATTTTTTATGGTAACAACTGTATTGAGGGAATATTCTGGACTACCTATTTCTCTACCAAAAGCAAAACGCATTGAAAAGCTTAAGTCCAAACGACATACTTCACACATTTGGGTATCAAAAGAAGGGCTAGTATCAATTGAAGATAAGCTATATTCTGCTGATGGTGTTCGACATGTTATGTATGAAAAAAGAGTGTCAGATCCACAGCTTGTAGTGTCCTTAAAAGCCGATGAGCGTTCCAAAATGGGCTTGATAAGCGATATACACACGGAGCTTAGAAAAGCCGATGCATTAAAGTTAAACTACTCATCTAAAACGGCTGTAGATTAATATGTACAAAGAACAATCTGCAGCTCTCAAAATAAATTATCCGATTATTTTTCGAGTGTCAGGCCTAGTTGGTATTTTATTAACAATATTATCCTTTTTAACATTTCCACGATTTACAAATAAGATGGAACTAGATGAAGAAATCCAAATTGTTATTGAACAAATTGATATACCCCAGACAGAACAATTTGATAGACCGCCACCCCCAGCAAGACCCTCTGTTCCTGTAGAATCTGAAAGCGAAGATGTCGCAGATGATGTAACGCTTGATGAGTTTAATTTAGACGATTTTGATGCTTGGGATGCCCCACCACCACCACCTGAAGGCCCTAAGGTAAAGTTTATTCCTTACGATGACCCACCAGTTCCACTAACACCCATTAGGCCAAAATATCCTGAAATTGCCCAAGAAGCAGGCATTGAAGGTACTGTTGTAGTTCAGGTTTTTGTGGATGCCAAAGGCAGGGTTAAAGAGACCGTTATTTTAAAAGGGATACCTAACACCGGCCTTGATGAAGCTGCTTCAGATGCAATAAGAAATGTACGATTTAGACCTGCTAAACAACGCGAAAGAGCGGTTGGGGTTTGGATATCAATCCCAGTTAATTTCAGACTTAAGAGCTAGGTTAGAACCTTAAATATATCTACTGGCTTCCTTTTACCCTTCACTTCAATAGGGGCTAATTTTCTAGTTTTGTATTCATCGCCAATTTCATCCTTGACGCTTTTAGAAATTATTATTTTTAATGGTCCAGCAAAGGAGCACAGCCTCGCCCCTAAGTTTACCGTATCTCCTATAACAGTATAATCCATTTGATCTTTTGAGCCTATATTGCCCGAAACAACTTTTCCTTTATTTATCCCAATTCCAGCATTGATGGGCACTTTATTTTTCTTAATCCGGTTTTCATTGAATTTTCGTAATGCCTCTACCATACCAATAGCAGTTTTTACAGCACGATCAGCATCGTCTTCTCGTGAAATTGGAGCGCCAAAAACCACCATTAATTCATCACCAACTATTTTATCCAAGGTACCATCGTATTTAAAAATAATATCAATCATTTCACTAAAATATGCATTAAGCGTAGCAACCACTTCCTTTGGTTTCATTTTTTCTGACATTGCTGTAAACCCTCGAATATCGCTAAACAAAACAGTGACCTCACGCTCTTCACCGCCAAGATTCAATTTTTGTTCATCATCAAGGAGCTGATCAACAACGCTTTTAGAAACATAACGCTTAAATGTATTTTTAATTTTACTTTGCTCAGTTATATCTTCAATAGCAACTACCATTCCTAGGTGTTTGTTTTTTTGATCTTTAAGTGGTGCGACTGAATAATTAATTTTTGTATTTCGTGATTTAGTTAATAGTGAGCTATTTAATTCAGAAATTGTTTCCAACTCGTGCTCCGCGGCATCAATTGCATCACATATATTTTTATCTTTTGAAAAGAAATAGGAATAATGTTCACCAATGATTGATTTTGATTTATCTCCAAATAAATTCTTAGCAGCTTTATTAATTGAATCGACTTCCCCAATTAAATTAATTGTTATGACGCTGGTTGCAATACTTCCCATAATGCTTTCATTAAATCTTTTTGCAGCATTGATTTCTTCAAATAGCTTAGCATTATCCATAGCAATACCAGCTTGAGAGGAAAGTGCCTCCAATATATTAATATCGTTCTTTTCAAAAGGTACCACGCCTTCGCGAGACTCCTTATCTCCCAATACAATACAACCCAATATATTTCTCTTTCCAATAATTGGTGAGACTATACATTCTTGATAATTTGATTTTATTAAAAGCGGATTTTTATTATCGTTTGATATTTTAACTGACTCTTTTTCTTTCCAAATCGATTTGAATGGAATAGAATTTTTAGAAAACATAGCATCTTTTATTTTTTCCTCATCAACATTAAATGAAGACAAAACATCAAGCAAAGGACTGTTTTTTTGTGTTCTTAATATAAACCCAGACGAAGCATTTAAAGTGGACACAGATCTGATTAATACTTCAGACGCAAGTTCGTTAATATCAAGAACTGAGCTAAGTGAAAGGCTGATATCAAATAGAGTTTGTAGCTCAAGCACTTTTAAGCGAAGCTCCATCCTTTTATCTTTTATATTTCCAATCAGTTCTTGGTTATGCAATGAATCTGTTAGATGGTTACAAATTATTTCTAATATCTTTTTATCAAGGTTTTGATAAGCTTCGCCAGTAAATTTATTTCCCAGCGCTACAATACCTAACAAATTTTCTTTATAAAACAAAGGTACCATAATAGACGGCTTTAGCTCCTGGCAATAATTCGAAAGACTATCACCTGATTTTGCAGAAAATAGCTTATTGATTTGCGACTTATTTAGATTCGCATTTTTGTATTCAAGCAAACCCTTTTTCTGATTGGAATCTATCTTTAATTCCCCGTTGGGCTTATGAAGACCATGTGCGGATAGAATTTTACATTTTGTTCTTTTAATGCCAATGATTACACCTTTTGATGTCATCATAGTTCCTAGAATAATTCTTAATACGCCTTTGGTTATTCCAGAAGAACCTTCTTGGTCAATGAGGACTTCCCCAAGCTCATCTAATGAGCTAAGGTAGAAGTTAATTTTATCTTTGTACTGAGCGGCTGAAGACAAGAATTCTAGCTAGCCAGATCCGTCACGCCAGCTTCTTCGTCTTTGTAAATTGTTGAATATTTAGTTAACCCCATAATATTGAATGTTTTTTCAACAATTGATGCTAGATTGCAATATGCAAGCTTACCATCAACCCCTTGAAGCTTTTCAATAATTTCAATCAAAATTGACACCCCGATACTATTTACAACTGTGGATTTTTCGAGATTAATTAGAAATTTATTTTTCCCCTTATCCATATGCTCATCGCATACTTCAGAAATTTTTTCACCACCGATATTATTTAAATAGCCTTCTGTAGCAATCACTACTACATCATTGACCTCTTTAACTGTTACCTGAAAATCTGACATGAGTCATTTCTCCTAGATTTATTGTTTCTTTTTTGTCATGGTTACAGTTGTGCCTTCATCAGTAGACTCAAACTCAACAGTATCCATCAATTCTTTGATTAGCTGCAAACCCCAACCTCTTTTATGATCGGATTTTATTTTTTGTTCAATTTTGGGAATTTTTACTGTATTACTATCAAACCCGACACCCTGATCTGTTACTTTTATCACTAATGTATTGTCCTCAATTGCAAAATTGATTTCTACCTGACCTTCCTCAGTTTTGGAATGTTCAAACGCATTTATACAAGCTTCTATTAATGCCATTTTAATTTCGTCACTTTGCTCTTGACTTAGGCCCATATGCCTCGCTACAACTTCAGAGGTTTGGGTTGCTGCAAGTTCCATATCAGGTATAATGGGTATTGATAATTCAACCTTAGGGTTCTTAGTCATGATGATTCCTATTATTTAGTGTTAATGTAAGTAAATTTATTATTGAATAAAATCATTAAGCTTGTGCCACTTTTGCATTATCATTTTTTTTGAAAATTACCAAGGTAATATCATCAGGGTTTTGAATTCCATCTAGCCATTTATCTGATAATTCAATAAGTGAGTCTTTAATTCCTGATGCAGATTTTGATCCATTTTCTTTAATACAATTTTTCACAGCAGGATAATCTAGCATTTCACCACTATGATTAGGAGCCTCAGGAAGACCATCAGACATTAATACAAGCGCATCTCCAGCTTCAAAATCTACTTGATACCTATCAAACTCTTCATCATAAAAACTTCCCAATGGAGTTCCCACAAGTTCAATTTCATTTACCGAGTTTGATTTTTTAGAATAATGGTAAACAGGGGGCATCGCTGCCGAACTAATATTAACATGACCGTTTTTAAACTCAAGTAGATTTAAACTCATTCTAATGCGGCCTATTTCTACGCTTTTGACAATATTATTAAGGTCAGTTAACATTTCATTTGGAGAGCGTTTTTCTATTCCCTTTAAGCCAGCTTTTGTAATGGATACCATCATACCAGAAGTTGCACCATGTCCCGTTGCATCGCCACAAGCAGCTATCAGCGTACCATCTTCAAGCTCGAAAAAATCATAATAATCTCCACCAACCTCAGTTGCGGTTCTTATATACGTTTCAACTTCAACATTTTTCATTTCAGGAACTTTTTTAGCTAATAATTTTAATTGAAGATCTCTTGCCTCTTCAAGCTCTTCAGATTTTCTAGAGTCTTCCATTTGCTGTTGCAATTTTCTTGCCCTAGCAGTTGTAAATAAATAAATACCACCCACAGTAATTACAACATAGCTTGTAATTGACCACCAAGTAAAATACCAGGGTGGAATATAATTAAAATTAATTAGTGATTGTATTGTACCCGATCCAGCAGATTGAATTTTTAAAACTTTATCAGAATAGCCTATTTTTGAAATAGATATATTTTCACCAGCCTTTTTTGTAAAAATTTCTTCATCAGATGATGAGCCAAAGCTATAGCTATAAAGGTTTTGTTTAGCTTTATATAATGATGGAAAAGAAACAATAATGTCTAATGATGTAATATATGGAGGAACGACAACCTCATTATTTATAAATGATAGCATGTGTTCGGTATTCTTTGAATCTGTTCCAATCACCTCCTTAACTATAACATCAGACGCTGATGTTGATTTAGAAAGCATAGAAATATCAATAGAATATTGACTGTTCACAGCTTCAACAATAAGTTTATTATTAATATTTGAAAAACTTAATCCATTATAGCTTGCGAGTTTTAATCCATCTTCTGAATCAATAGATTTAAAATAGGTATCATCAGAGACCAAATAGTTTAAACCTAGTTGAGTGGAGGCAAATAAAATATTATCTATAGCAAATAATTTGTTAATAATATCAGAAGAAAGCCCACTTTTAACATCTTTCTTTTCAAACCCATCAATTGACCGATCATAGATAAAGACCCCATCACCGCCACTTCCAATCCATAATTTCCCATCTTTTACTAATAAACTAGTTACTATCGATGTTTGAAGGCTGTTCGGGTCATTAATATCAAACTGGTAATGCTTAACAAGGCTTAGGTTGTTGGAAGCATATTTATATAGTCCCGTTTCAGAGCTACCGACCCAAAGGAATCCATTATGCTGCGCTATAACCGAAGCAGACTTAGGGAATGAATTGGGATTTCTTGGATTATATTCAAAATTTTCAGCAGTATTATTCTCAAAACCAACTCGCCCAACTTTACCCCCCGAAACAAACCAAAAATGAGAATTGGTGAACGCATAAGAATCAAACTTGTCTATTTTTATTTTTTTATATCGCTCATCATCATAAAAATTAATTAAATCAATATTTTGCCTTTTTTGCAGTCTATAGTCACTTTTCTCAGCAATTAATTTCCTTGAAGAAAGATTTACTAGACCATCGCTAGTAGATACAATAAAATCACTATTTAATTGAAAAACATCATTTACGTTCTTTTTTAGATAAAATGCCTTACCATTGTATAATATTTTACTATTTCCTTTTTCCCAAAAAAGATTTGATTTGCCATCAGAATTAACA
>JAYZHP010000040.1:0-12774 GCA_036166415.1 Fidelibacterota bacterium
GTATTCGATTTTGCTCAATTTGCTCCTCTTTTGAAATTCCATTGGACATTTTTGCAAGATCTACTAAATAAACATATTTATCCCTTGGATCAGAAAAAATTGAAAACTCATCTTTAATTGTTTTTAGCTTTTCATAAATATTTGACATTAGTCCAAAATCCTTTTGAGCGCTAAAGATACTTTATCATTGACATATTCTTTTGTATCTAAATTTTGAATTGACTGAATGACGTCACCAGCAAAACCCTCTACAATCAATTCCATTGCCCTTTTTTTATTTAACCCTCTAGATCTTAAATAAAATAACGCTTCATGATCAATTTGTCCAGTTGTAGATCCGTGAGAGCATTTTACATCATCTGCATAAATCTCAAGTTGGGGATTGGCATTCATTAAAGCTGATGGGCTGAGTACTAAATTCTTATTTGATTGACTCGCATCGGTTTGTTTAGTTTTTTCTTTTACAACCACTTTCCCATTAAATACACCCGAAGCTTTATCGGACAAAATATATTTAAACAGTTGATTGCTTTGGCATGCATTGCTTGAATGTTCAATAATTACATGCTGATCATGATGTTGTTTATCCTCAATCAATGATAAGCCATTAAGATTTGCACTTGACCCTTTTTCTTTGAAGTTCAACTTAATATTATGCCGGTAAAGCGACCCACCTAAGGATATTGAATTGGTATTTAGTTCACTTTCATGATGAAGAATGTAATCGGTATTAGCTGTAAGGCTTGATGCACTACTATCCTCTTGAATAAGTACATGGTTCAAATGAGCATTATTCTCGATCTCAATTGTTGTAACAGAATTCGTGAAATAGGAAATAGGCGTTGATCCTATATAATGCTCAATGATAGTGGCTTCTGATTTTTCCCCTAAATGAAAAACAAACCGAGGGTGATTCATTAATGCATCCGAGAGCTCTGTTGTGAGATAGATTATTTGAATAGGTTTTGAAAGACGCACATTGTTTTGAATATAAATCGGTAATCCGGAATTCATCATCGATGTATTTAGAGAGATAAACGGATTTGAACTACCCGAAACACCAACTGATTTATTTTCAAATGAATACAATTTAGGGTTGGATTGAAAATGCTCCAACCCCGTAGATATTAATACCTCATTGGGAACCTCAGACAACTTAGGTTGGTAATGTCCATTAATAATGAAAATAAGATAGGTATTTGGAATGCGTCCAGGGATATGTTTTGGAATAGGCGGGAGGTCTTTTTCCCTAGAAAGGCGAAAGTTCCCTTTTTCAATTAATGAAAAGTCTGTGAATTGCCATTCTTCCCATTTTTTACTGGGTAACCCTGTTGCTTTAAAATCGTTAAAAGCTTTTATTCGTAAATCACGAAGGGCACGATCTTCATCAGATCTATGTTCTAATAACGCATCAAATTGTTCTTGAAAATATTTCATGCCTCAAGCCAAGAATATCCTTTCTTCTCAATTTGTTGAGCCAAATCAATTTTTCCTGATTTTACTATTTTACCATCAATCAAAATATGGATGTGATCAGGTTCCATATATTCTAACAGACGCTGATAATGCGTGATGGTAATAAAGGAACGATTAGAATTACGAAAATTATTTACGCCTTCAGCTACAATCTTTAGCGCATCAATATCTAGACCAGAATCAGTTTCATCTAAAATCGATAATTTTGGTTCTAATGTCAGCATCTGTAAAATTTCATTACGTTTTTTCTCTCCCCCGGAGAACCCATCATTAACTGCTCGGCTTAAATATTTCTCATCCATATTTACCAGTTTCAACTTTTCACGTACTAATCGCATAAAATCGGCGGCGTTTACTTCATCCTGTCCATTGTGTTTCAGTTGCGCGTTAAGTGCCGCTCGTAAAAAATAGGTATTATTTACGCCAGGTATTACGACAGGATATTGAAAGGACATAAATATTCCTTCAAGGGCGCGTTCTTCAGGGGGCATTTCATGAATATTTTTATTGTTAAATTGAATTTCACCAGAAAAAATCTCATAATTATCTCGACCTGTAATAATATTTGCAAGTGTACTTTTCCCAGAACCATTTCTTCCCATTATTGCATGCAGTTCTCCTGGGTTTATGGTAAGGTTTAAACCATTTATAATTGTTTTACCATTAACACCTGCGTGTAGATTTTTTATTGATAGCATTTTTTAAATAATCAGTCTAGAAAGATATTAACCGACTGCGCCTTCAAGACTGACTTCCATTAGTTTTTGTGCTTCAACTGCAAATTCCATTGGAAGCTCATTAAATACATCTTTACAGAATCCATTTACAATCATTGATACGGCATCTTCCGTTGAGACGCCTCTTTGGTTGCAATAAAATAGCTGATCTTCCCCAATGCGTGAAGTAGATGCTTCATGCTCCATCTGTGCAGAAGGATTTCTTACATCAATATAAGGGAAGGTGTGTGCCTCACATTCACTGCCGATCAATATTGAATCACATTGGGAATAATTTCTAGCATTGTCAGCACCTTTCATAATTTTAACACCACCCCGGTAGGTATTTTGACCTTTCCCAGCTGAAATACCCTTAGAAATAATAGTGCTCTTAGTATTTTTCCCAATGTGGATCATTTTGGTACCTGTATCAGCTTGTTGAAAATTATTTGATAGAGCAACAGAATAAAATTCGCCTATGGAATTATCACCTTTTAATATACAGCTTGGATATTTCCAGGTTAATGCTGAACCGGTTTCAACCTGTGTCCATGATATTTTTGAATTGTCACCAAGGCAGTTACCACGCTTTGTAACAAAATTATAAATGCCACCTTTACCAGTTTTAGGGTCGCCAGGATACCAATTTTGCACAGTAGAGTATTTAATTTCAGCATTATCATGTGCAATTAGCTCTACAACAGCAGCATGTAACTGATTTTCATCTCTCATTGGAGCAGTACATCCTTCTAAATAACTTACATGACTATTCTCTTCAGCAATAATCAATGTGCGTTCAAATTGGCCAGTATTTGCCGCGTTTATCCTAAAATATGTCGATAATTCCATGGGGCAACGCACACCTTTTGGAATATAGACAAAACTACCATCGCTAAATACCGCTGAGTTTAGTGCAGCAAAATAATTATCAGAAACCGGAACCACTTTCCCTAGATATTTTTTTACTAATTGAGGATGGTTTTGGACAGCTTCAGAGAAAGAACAAAAAATTACCCCATGCTTTTCAAGCTCTTCTTTAAATGTTGTTGTAACGGAAACGCTATCAAAGACTGCGTCAACAGCAACATTTGATAGCATTTTTTGCTCTTCTAGAGGAATGCCAAGCTTATTATAGGTTTTGAGTAGTTCCGGGTCAACCTCATCTAGGCTTTTTAGTTTTTTCTGTTTTTTTGGAGCAGAATAATAAGAAATTGATTGAAAATCTATTTTTGAATAGTTGAGTTTTGACCAATCCGGCTCTTCCATTTTAAGCCATCGATGATAAGCTTTTAACCTCCAGTCAAGCAACCAAGATGGCTCATTCTTCTTTGATGAGATAAATTTTATTACATCATCACTTAATCCAGGAGCAATCGTATCCTGGTCTATATCAGTAATAAAACCATATTCGTACTCTTGCTTTATTGCTGAATCAATTATTTGCTGATTTTTACTCATTACACCTTAAGCTGAAAACGAAGTGCCGCAACCACAAGTTCTTTCCGCGTTTGGATTGATTATTTTAAATCCTCCATTTAGGATATCATTTGAAAAATCAATTTCTATTCCTTTAAGATAAAGGTAGCTTTTTAGATCACAAAAAATTCTTAATCCTTGGCTTTCAAAAACTTTGTCAAATTCTTTTTGATCTTTTTCAAAAGACATATTGTAATTCAACCCTGAACAGCCTCCAGTGGTAACTTCCATGCGAAGACCAAATCCTTTATTGCCTTCAGCCTTCATAACAGCGGTCAATCGTTCAGCGGCTTTTTTGGTTAGGATAATTCCTGAATCAAATACCTCTTTAGTATTGGTGGCTTTACTCATTATTCCCACTCCTCATTGATTGTTATGTGATCATGATTTTCTGGTTTAGTTATACCAAGACCAAGTTTCTTTTTCGCTTCCTCTGTGATCATTTCAGGATTCCATGGTGGATCAAATGTTACTTCGACAAATGCCTGATTTATTTCATCTAATGCTTCTAATTTGCTTCGAATATCTTGAGCAATTTGATCACCCATAGTGCAGCCAGGTGTCGTTAGTGACATGATAATGTTGATATCAGATTTTGTCTCATCGTATGCCTCTTGAATCTGTATATCATATATTAGTCCTAGATTCCATAAATCAACCGGCAGCTCTGGGTCGTAACACTGCTTTAAAATTTCAATGACACGATCCTCTTTTATTTGACTCATTATTGGGTAATCTCCTGAAGCGTTGTTTTTGAAAACATATCTCGCATATTTTGATTAATTCTTTGAATTGGGGTAAGGATATTGCAGGACTTCATTTGAACACAATCGGTATTAAAATAGCAATCCATAAGACCAAGCGGACCTTCAAGTTTCTCGAAAAAATCTTTTAAAGAAATCTGATCCAAATCTGCTACAATCTTATATCCACCAGAAGGACCTTTGGTGGCCTCAATCATTTTTTTGCGTGCCATTTGTTGAAGGGTTTTTGCTAGAATATGCTTTGGAATGCCATATTGCGTAGCTATTTCTTTCGCGCTACTAAGAGAACCCTCATGGCTATGCTGCATGTGGCGCAAAGCAATCAGCGCGTATTCAACTTTTCGTGTAATCTTTAACATATAAGGCTTTCGAAGCCCAAAAATTTAGCAATTAAGAAAACAGGACACAAGAAATATATACGACAAAATTTATCGTATATATGACCTTTAAGCTTTTAAGAAAAATTACTTAATGTATATAAGGTTATCATCAGAACTAGCAAACTCTCCAATTACAACTGCTTCATAATTAGATTCAGAATTAAACCTCTGAAGGTATGCATTGGCTGTTTCTGGTGGAAGGGATATAAGTAACCCTCCAGAAGTTTGCGCATCGGCAACCATCATTTGCTGCGCTTTTGATATTTGATTTGAAAAATTTGAAAATTCAGAAATATATTCGTGATTTCTCTGTGTTCCTTGTGGAATAATACCCATTTCAGCTAAATCTGATACCCCATCCAAGAAAGGTATTTTATTAAAATCAATTAGACAGGAAACGTCACTTGATCTACACATTTCGGCTAAATGACCTAATAGGCCAAACCCCGTAACATCGGTGGCTGCATGCGCACCAAATTCTTTCATTAATTTGGAAGCATGTTTATTTAAGGTTGACATACATTTTACCGCTTCGGCTTCAATTGTTTTTGAAGCCAAATCCTTTTTGATAGCGGTTGATACAATTCCCGAACCAAGGGGTTTGGTCAAGATTAAAAGATCTTTTGGTTTCGCACCTGAATTTTTTATTAATGAAGATTCATCAATTTCACCAGTTACAACCAAACCATACTTAGGTTCTTTATCATCAATTGAATGCCCACCAAGAATTGGGATTCCAGCTTCTTCAGCTTTATTTGCCCCTCCTTCTAAAATCTGACTTGCAACTTGCTTTGGAATATCGTTGATAGGAAACGCGAAAATATTTAGGGCAAAGGTGGGCTTTGCTCCCATTGCGTAGATATCTGACAATGAATTAGCTGCTGCTATTTGGCCGAACTGATAAGGATCATCAACGATAGGAGTAAAAAAATCTACCGTTTGCACTAATAGCCTTTTATCATCTAATCGTACTACTGCAGCATCATCGCAATCGCCAAACCCCACAATGACATTATTAGAATTTGCACTCTTAAAATTGCTCAGTACCTGAGCAAGGTCTTTTGGACCGATTTTACACGCTCATCCCGCGCCATGCGAAAATTGCGTCAATTTTATTTTATTAACTTTTGACATATGCAAAATTTAATATAAATCATCTACCTTTCAGAATAGCTTAAAATAAAAAAAACTACACAATAGATTGTTTTAAGAATGATAAGATATTTAAATTCCCTGTGTATTAACTGGATAAAAAATCATTTTTTATAATTTGAAACCAAGTTTTAAAAGTAGACGCGCAAATATGATCGCATTCGAAAATCATTTAAATTAAACTACCAAAGAATATATACATGAGCAGAAAAACACAAGATCTTCAAGAAGCAGTAATACGTTTCGCTGGTGACTCTGGAGATGGAATGCAGTTAACTGGAGGCAGGTTTACCGAGACCACTGCAGTTTTTGGCAATGACCTTAGTACTTTTCCAGATTTTCCAGCAGAGATCCGTGCTCCAGCTGGTTCACTTGCAGGGGTCAGCGCTTTTCAGATTAAATTCAGTTCCAAGGATATCCACACTCCTGGAGATTCACCGAATGTCTTAGTTGCGATGAACCCAGCAGCACTAAAAGTCCATCAGCAAGATGTTGCCCCTGGCGGAATGATTATTTGCAATACAAATGCTTTCACTCCAAAGAATTTAAAATTAGCGGGCTATGAAACCAATCCACTTGAGGATAAAACCCTAGACGATTATTATACGGTTTATGATATTGAAATGAGTAAGATGGTTGCCACTGCCAGTGAGGATTTAGATTTACCATCGAAGTCTGTCGAAAGAACAAAAAACTTTTTTGCTTTAGGCCTTTTATTCTGGATTTATGATAGACCCACTCAGCCAACCAAAGATTGGCTAGCAATTAAATTTGCAAAAAAACCAGAACTGGTTGAAGCTAATGTTCGTGCGATGGATGCAGGTTATAATTATGGTGAAACTACAGAAATCTTTACCACTCGCTACACTGTAAGTAAAGCCAATTTACCTGCTGGAAAATATCGAAATGTTGTTGGAAATTATGCTCTTTCTTTGGGGCTTGCTGCTGCTGCGGAAAAATCAAAATTAGAATTGTTTCTTGGTAGTTACCCAATTACTCCTGCAAGTGACATACTGCATACCTTATCCGCTTGGAAGTATTTAGGTATTAAAACGTTTCAAGCTGAAGATGAAATCGCTGGTGTTACTTCTGCATTAGGTGCGGCCTTTTCCGGTGATCTTGCTGTGACTACAACTTCAGGTCCAGGTATTGCCTTAAAAGGGGAAGCGCTTGGACTTGCTGTAATATGTGAACTTCCACTAGTCGTTATAAATGTTCAACGAGGTGGACCTAGCACTGGTCTTCCAACTAAAACCGAACAATCGGATTTACTGCAGGCATTATATGGTCGTAATGGTGAAGCGCCCATGCCAGTAATCACGTCTTCAACACCTGGTGATTGTTTTTATGTTGCTTATGAAGCTTGTCGCATTGCAGTAAAATACATGACCCCTGTGATGTTATTAACCGATGGATATTTAGCGAATGGATCAGAGCCATGGATTATTCCCAAACTAAAAGATTTGCCAGATATAAAAGTTAAATTTGCAGATAAGTCATCTAAGGTAGATGATCAATACATGCCTTATTTGCGAGAGAAAAAGACATTAGCTAGGCCTTGGGCTATTCCAGGAACCACTGGACTAGAACACCGTATTGGGGGCCTTGAAAAGGAAGATGTTACTGGCAATGTTAGTTATGATCCAGAAAACCATCACCATATGGTTGAAACGCGTGCAAAAAAAGTTGCCAATATTTCTAGCGAATTTGATAAAACCGAAGTATTTGGAAAAAAGAGCGGTGATTTATTGATTCTAGCCTGGGGTGGAACAAGAGGAGCGTGTTTATCGGCTGCCGAAGGACTGATCAAGGATGGTTATAAAATTGGATACGTACATTTACGGTGGATTAATCCACTACCTGATGATCTTGGTGAAATATTGATTAAATATAAAAATGTGTTGATTCCTGAGATTAATTTTGGGCAATTAATTAAAGTAATTAGATCAGAATACCTTGTAGATGCTAAAGGGCTCAATCAAGTATACGGCAAACCAATCACTTCTGCTGATATCCAAGATACAGCAAAAAAATTAATAGGATAGAATTATGCCAGAATCGAAAACTCAAGCAACCTATACCCGAAAAGATTTTACCTCTGACCAAGCCGTAAGATGGTGTCCTGGTTGTGGAGATTATGCTATTTTAGCGCAAACCCAAAAAGTCTTCCCTGACCTAGGAAGAAAAAAAGAAGAGTTTGTTTTTGTTTCAGGAATAGGCTGCTCAAGCAGGTTCCCTTATTATATGGATACCTATGGTTTTCATACTATTCATGGCAGGGCAACTGCAATAGCTAGCGGTATAAAGATAGCGAGACCTGATTTATCTGTATGGGTGGTTACTGGCGATGGTGATGGCCTATCTATTGGCGGTAATCATACTATCCATCTCATGCGTAGAAATTTAGATTTGAATGTTATGTTATTTAACAATAGGATTTATGGCTTAACAAAAGGCCAATATTCACCCACTTCAGAAGTTGGTAAAGTAACAAAGTCTACACCTATGGGTTCGCTTGATATTCCATTTAACCCATTGTCTTTAGCGTTAGGCGCAGGTTCAACTTTTGTTGCAAGAACCATAGATAAAGAGACTAAGCATTTACAAGCAATGATAGCGGAGTCATACGGCCATAAAGGAACCTCTTTCTTAGAGATTTATCAAAATTGTAATATTTTTAATGATGGTGCATTTGCTCCATTAACCGATCGCGATACTAAATCCGATACCGTACTTTGGCTTGAGGATGGTAAGCCTCTAGCTTTTGGAGCTGAAACCTCCAAAGGGATTCGTTTGGATGGAAATAAACCAGTTGTTGTAGAAATTGGTGATAAATGGAGTGAGGACGATTTACTTGTGCATGATAAAAGTGATTATGTTATCGCTTCATTGCTTGCAAACATGACTTATTTACCTGAGTTCCCAGATCCTATTGGAGTGTTTTATAATATCCAATCTCCAACATATGAAGATATGCTTACAGAGCAAATAGAACATGCTGTCAAGAAGAAACCAAAGGCATCAGTGCAGGACTTACTAAACTCTGGTGACACTTGGACAATTAAATAACGTGTAATTTTGGGTAATCGTAAAGAAAAAGATAGTATGGGGGAAATGGAAGTACCTGATAACAGGTACTATGGAGCACAAACTCAGCGCTCTCTCCAGAATTTCAAAATCGGTGGTGAACAATTTCAGAGAGAATTGATTCGAGCATACGGAATTTTAAAAAAAGCCGCAGCGATTTCTAATGAATCAGCGGGAAAGCTTGATAGCAATATATCAAAAGCGATCATGCAAGCTGCAGATGAAGTCATTGAAGGTAAGCTAGATGAGCATTTCCCTTTGGTTGTCTGGCAAACTGGATCTGGAACACAATCCAATATGAATTTTAATGAAGTGATTGCAAACCGCGCTATTGAAATTATGGGTGGCCAATTAGGGAGCAAGGATCCTGTGCACCCTAATGATCATGTTAATATGTCGCAGTCTACCAATGATACATTTCCAACTGCAATTAATATTGCTGCCACTGAAATGGTTAATACTCAATTAGTTCCATCCTTAAAAAAATTATTACAATCTTTAAATCAAAAATCTAAAGAATTTGATTCGATTATTAAGATTGGTCGAACTCATTTGCAGGATGCAACACCATTGAGCCTAGGTCAGGAATTTTCAGGTTATGCTTCAGCTATAAGTCATGACATAAAGAGGCTTGAGGCATCATTGAGTCACTGCTATGAACTTGCAATGGGAGGTACTGCTGTTGGAACTGGAATCAATTCATATCAGGGGTTTGCTGAATCTGTAGCAAAAAATATTGCTTCTATTACTGGGCTTCCATTTAAATCAGCTGCAAATAAATTCGAAGCTCTTGCTTCCCAAGATTGCATTGTTGAGTTATCTGGTTCATTAAAAACGCTAGCAACCTCTTTATTTAAAATAGCAAATGATATTAGGTGGTTAGCAAGTGGACCGCGTTCAGGTATTGGGGAAATTATTATTCCTTCCAATGAGCCCGGATCATCGATTATGCCGGGAAAAGTAAACCCTACACAATGCGAAGCGATGACGATGGTTTGTACCCAAGTTATGGGTAATGATGTAACAATTTCAATTGCGGGCGCTAGTGGAAATTTTGAATTGAATGTCTTTCGACCTGTAATTGCATATAATATTATCCAATCTATTCGATTATTAAATGATGCTTGTGATTCATTTCGCATGCATTGCGTTGATGGAATAATTCCAAATAACGAAAGAATCCAATCTAATTTATATAACTCTTTAATGCTGGTAACGGCATTAAATCCTCATATTGGATACGATAAAGCTGCTGAGGTAGCAAAAAAAGCACATAATGATAATACTTCATTGAGAGAAGCAATTATTGAATTAGGCTATATGTCTGGAGAAGATTTCGATACATTAGTTGATCCCAATAAAATGATTAAACCATCAGATAAATAATTTTTTTCAATATTAGCTTAGGCCGTTATCATAATTTTGGCTGTTAGTAGCAGTTTAATTACTTAGATTTTTTCATGGATTGGATAAGATGATTTCATTTAATCAAATTATAAAATATTTTAAAAGTGCCGCTATTGTGTCAGTTGTTGGCGCGATAACCGTTATTCTGTTTATATTTTACTTAGCCCAGAATCTCCCATCTTTAGATCAACTTGAAAATTATGACCCAGACCTAATTACAAGAATTTATTCTGCTGATGATGAAGTCCTAGCTGAGTTATTTTTTGAAAAAAGAATTTTTGTTACCTTAGATCAAATTCCTAATAATATGAAGAATGCAGTAATCGCTTCTGAGGATAAGCGTTTTTATAACCATTGGGGTATTGATTCTAAAAGTATTCTTAGGGCAATAATTGTAAATATCATCAGCTTAGGTTATGAACAAGGATTCAGTTCTCTTACACAGCAGGTAGCCAGAACGCTTTATGATACGATTGGATTTAAAAAAACGATCACCAGAAAAATTAAAGAGATCATAACTGCTATTCAGATCGAGAGAACATATACAAAAGATGAAATTTTGGAAATGTATTTGAATAATGTGCATTTTGGTCACGGCACTTATGGGGTACAGGTAGCGGCGAAAAGATATTTTAAAAAAGATGTTTCATTATTGACCCTAGGAGAGAGCGCCATGCTTGTTGGTATTTTACCCGCCCCAGCGAGATTTTCCCCTATTACGCATCCAGAGCGGGCCCATTACAAACGAAATGTAGTATTGCGAGTGATGCGTAATGAAAAGTTTATAAATAAGGATATGTTTTTAGAAGCACGAGCAATTGAAAGAGAAAATATTATAGCCAATCAGGCCAAAGGGGTTGCTCCATATTTTACTGAATATGTACGAAGAACAATGGAGAAAGAGGATGATCAATTAGGTGTTAATCTGTATAGGGATGGCTTAAAGATTTACACAACGCTTGACTCAAGACTGCAAAAAGTAGCTGAAGAATCATTGATGAAGGCTATTAGTCAAAACCAAAGCAAATTAAATACGAGGCTATTTAACAATGATGAAGAATTTTCTCAACTTGCTTATTTGGGCATTTTCCCTGAAGATACTGTTAAAATGATGATGCAAGGAGATTCTATTTTATATGAGGATCTTCGTAACAAATTGTTGGTTCAAGGTGCCTTTGTTGCTTTAGATCCAAATTCTGGAGCTATACTAGCTATGGTTGGTGGTAGGCCGGATTATCATGATCAGTACAACAGGGCTGTACAGGCAAAAAGACAACCCGGATCCGTATTTAAACCTATGGTATATACTGCGGCAATCGATAACGGATATCCAGTCTCTAAACAATTATTAAATCAACCATTGGTTCTTAGGGTCCTTAATGCGGATGGGGAGTGGGAGAAATGGATGCCAAGAAATTATGATGGCACTACTAGCGGATTAACTTCCTTAAGGGAAGGAATTAGAAAGTCTGTTAATCTTGTCGCGGTTAGAGTAGTCAAGGAGCTAGTGCCTGCCAGCGAGGTAAAAGCAACGGCTAAGCGCATGGGAATTACAACTGATATTAGAGCAGTGGATGCGATAGCGCTAGGAACATCCGAAGTATTTTTATTAGATATGGTAAACGCATATTCAGCATTCTCAAATAAAGGACTTTTGAACCAGCCATTTGGAATTACACGGGTTGAAGATCGCTATGGAAATGTGATAAAAGAATATTTTCCAATTAGAGAAGAAGTGTTAAGAGAAGAATCTGCATATGTGATGACATCGATGCTGCAAACAGTACTTGATAAGGGGACAGGTGGAAGTGCAAGATGGAAATACAATTTTTATCATCCAGCTGGCGGAAAAACAGGCACCACTCAAAATTGGACCGATGCTTGGTTTGTAGGTTTTTCAAAACAGATCGCTGCTGGAGTATGGATGGGGGTCGATGACCCAAGGGTAAGCTTAGGAGAAGGCCAGGATGGATCGCGCGCAGCATTGCCAGCATGGGCTAGCTTTATGGCAGCAGCTCATGACACTTTAGGCTTAAAGCGAAAAAGCTTTGACCGGCCCAAAGGTGTGATTGAAAATGTTATTTGCTCAACGACTAAAGACAGGCCAACCAATTTATGTCCCGTAGAAACTGAAATATTTATTAAAGGAACCGAGCCTTCCCAGATTTGTAAAGTACATAGGATTAATTAAGCATTATAAATTAATTTAGGGCTTTCCGCTTTCTGCTCACTTATTGAGAATGATCTATTCAACATCTTATTAGCCTGCTCTAGTTTGCCTTCATTTGAATTATAATAACGAAAAATAATATCCCC
>JAYZHP010000041.1:0-13897 GCA_036166415.1 Fidelibacterota bacterium
ATGAAAGATGGTGCAATTTTGGCAAACGCAGGTCACTTTAATCACGAAATCGATTTAAATGGGCTTCGATCTATTTCAAGCTCTTCTGATGAGATTCTGACCAATGTTGAAAAATTTATATTAAAGAATGGAAAACATTTAATTCTGCTCTCACAAGGAAGATTGGTAAATTTATCACAACCTACCGGCCAAGGACATCCAATTGAAATTATGGATGCCAGTTTTGGTATTCAAGCTCTATGCGTTGAATATTTAGCAAAGAATTATAAGGATTTGGATTCATCTATTCATGATGTGCCAATGTTAATTGATAATGAAGTGGCGAAAATTGCTTTAGATTCTCATGGAATTCAATTAGATGAATTAAGCAAGGATCAACAAAAATATATAGAAAGCTGGCAGGAGGGAACCTAATGAATTTAAAGATTAAACCGTTTAATGATAAAGTTAAGCAAATGTATGAAAATCATGGCCATTTCCATCATGGAGATGCAGGGCTAGATGTATTTATCACTACTGAGCAAACTATTGTTGCGGGAGCTACGGATATGATTCATTTAGAGATTGCTTGCGAGCCCGACAATGAACAACCTTACCTATTAATGCCTAGGTCAAGCATAGGAAAAACTCCTTTGAGGCTATGTAATTCAATTGGACTTATTGATGGGGGCTATAGAGGCGAAATTATGGCTGTGGTGGATAATGTGAAAAACGAAGATTATACCGTAGAGCCAAATCAACGATTATTTCAGATAGTTGCTATGAATGGATCTCCAATTTATTTTGATATTGTTGATGAGCTATCTGAAACGTCTCGAGGGGAAGGTGGCTTTGGCAGCACCGGCAAATAAGTCATAATTACTATCACCCTTATATTGGTTTTTAGCAGTCTTTCTTTAAGACTGCTAAAAACCATTGAAAAAAGAGTAAAATCTTAACTAATTTCAGCGCTGAAATTTTTAATATTAATTAATTACAAAACAGGAGAATTAACATGGCACTAAAAGTAAAGCCTTTAGCTGATCGCGTAGTTGTAGAACCTGCTCCAGCTGAGGAAGTGTCCTCTGGGGGAATTATTCTTCCAGATACTGCACAGGAGAAACCACAACAAGGAACTGTTGCTGCAACAGGCCCTGGTAAGGTATCAGAATCTGGAAGTAAGGTTGCAATGGAAGTAAAGAAAGGAGATAAGGTGCTTTATGGAAAGTATAGTGGCACTGAGTTTTCTTTTGAAGGTAAAGATTATTTAATTATGCGCGAGAGTGATATTCTCGCTGTATTATAAGGAGAAATTATAATGGCTAAAGAAATTTCATACGACCTAGAAGCGCGCAATGCGCTAAAGGCTGGGGTAGATAAACTAGCAGATGCAGTGAAGGTTACCCTAGGACCTAAAGGTAGAAATGTTGTTATTGAAAAGAAATTTGGTGCACCAACCGTAACAAAGGATGGTGTCACTGTTGCAAAAGAAGTAGAATTAGAAGATAAGCTTGAAGATGTAGGGGCGCAAATGGTTAAGGAAGTTGCATCAAAAACATCTGATGTAGCTGGTGATGGTACTACGACAGCCACAGTTTTGGCTCAATCTCTTGTATCAGAAGGACTAAAAAATGTGACTGCGGGTGCAAATCCGATGTCAATAAAGCGAGGTATAGATGCTGCAGCTACAGCAGTAGTTGATGCTCTTCAAGCTCAGAGTAAAGATCTTCCAGATTCCAAGCAAATTGCAAATGTTGGTAAAATCTCAGCTAATAATGACGAAGAGATTGGAGAAAAGATTGCTGAAGCTATGGAAAAAGTAGGAAAAGATGGTGTTATTACTGTTGAAGAGTCTAAAACAGCTGAAACTTTTCTGGAAACTGTAGAGGGTATGCAGTTTGACAGAGGATATCTATCGCCTTACTTCGTAACGAATTCAGATAATATGGAAGCTGAGATGGATGATGCTTATATATTGATATATGATAAAAAAATATCAAATATGAAAGACTTGCTTCCATTATTAGAGAAAGTTGTGCAAACTGGAAAACCTGTTACCATTATCGCTGAAGATGTAGAAGGAGAAGCCTTAGCAACATTAGTTGTGAATAAGCTTCGTGGAACTTTTAAAGTCTTAGCAGTAAAAGCACCTGGTTTTGGAGATCGCCGCAAAGCAATGCTTGAAGATATTGCTGTACTTACAGGCGGAACGGTTATTTCAGAAGATGCAGGATATAAACTTGAAAGTGCAACATTAGATTATTTAGGCACATGCAAACGAGTTGTTTCTGATAAAGACAATACTACGATTGTAGGTGGCAATGGTGAATCTAGTGCAATTAAAGCACGAATTAATGAAATTAAGGTTCAAATTGAAAAAACAAGCTCTGACTACGATCGTGAAAAATTACAAGAACGATTAGCAAAGCTTTCAGGTGGCGTAGCTGTTATTAATGTTGGCGCTGCGACAGAAGTTGAAATGAAAGAAAAGAAAGCGCGCGTTGAAGATGCATTACACGCAACTAGAGCGGCCGTTGAGGAAGGTATTATTCCTGGAGGCGGAGTTGCGCTTCTTAGAACTGGACCGGCTTTAGATAAAGTAAAAGTAGATGATGAGGAAGCTGTTGGTGTTGATATCATGCGTAGAGCATTGGATGCTCCATTGCGACAAATTTGTTCAAATGCAGGTGTTGAACCATCAATAATTGCACAAGCTGTTCGTGAGGGTAAAGATGATTTTGGTTACGATGCCCGCACCGGTGAATATGTTAACATGTTCAAAGCCGGCATTATTGATCCAACCAAAGTAGCTAGAGTTGCTGTACAAAATGCTACCTCAATAGCAGGTATGATTTTGACAACTGAAGCTGCTGTAACAGAAGTTCCTGAAAAGGAAGCACCTCCTATGCCTCCTATGGATCCTGGTATGGGCGGTATGGGCGGCATGATGTAAATTTGAGCATATTGCTCTTTAAAAAACCCTCTCTAGTTATAGAGAGGGTTTTTTTTTATATGCACCTTGATTAGCGAAGACTCAATCTCTTAAATTCATTTATCTTATGGGTGTTATTAGACTAAAAAACATGCAGTTTTTTGCGTATCATGGTGTATACGATTTTGAAAAAGAATTAGGAGCACCTTTTGAAGTAGATGTTGAAATTAACACTTCATTTTCTCAAGCCATAAAATCGGACGATATTCAAGAAGCAATTAATTACGATTCCATTTTTAAACTTGTTGATTCTATTATATCAAAGAAAAAATACAACTTAATTGAAACACTTGCGGGCACTATTGCTGATAATATTTTATCAAAGTATCAAATTGATAGTGTTGTAATTAGGGTAAGAAAGCCAAAAGCTCAAATTAGTGGAACACTTGATACGGTTGAAGTTGAAATAGAAAAAAGAAAACAATGATGAACCAATTAGTTTATTTAGGGTTAGGTGCAAATATAGGTGATCGTGAATCTAATTTATTTACCGCAATAGCTGCGCTAGATGTACGTGATGATATTTCAGTGAATCGAACTGCATCAATATATGAAACAGATCCTAAATATAATTTAGATCAACCAAAATTTCTGAATTGTGTTGTTGAAATTGACACCACTCTTCAGCCGGAAGTTATGCTTCAGGTTTGCCAGGGAATCGAAATGATGCTTGGACGTCCTTCCAGTCGAAAAAAAAATGAACCTAGAGTAATAGATATAGATATTCTTGCCTATGAAACTATTTCAGTTGAATTAGGTGAATTAATAATTCCACATCCAGATCTTTTTGCTCGTAAGTTTGTTTTGGTTCCATGGGCTGAAATTGCACCTAACTTTGTAGTTCAGGATTATGGAAAGACTGTTTCTGATCTTTTATCATTATGTCCCGATGCATCAAATGTTCAGAAGTATAAATTGGAAAAAACAGCATGAAAAATCTGTATTATATAGCGATTGAAGGCACCATTGGTGTTGGCAAAACGAGCCTGGCAAACCTTCTTTCTGAAAAACTTAAGGGCGCAAAATTAATTCTTGAGGCATTTGAAGATAATCCTTTTTTATCTGATTTCTACGAGGATCCAGAAAGCAATGCTTTTCAGACCCAGCTTTGGTTTTTGCTTCAACGCTATCAACAACAACAAGATCTTAGACAGGTAGACATGTTCCAAAAATTGGTCGTTACTGACTATATGTTTGTTAAAGATCGGCTATTTGCATCTTTAAATTTAAATGAGAAAGAAATGTCTCTATATGATAGCGTTGCAAAAATGATGGAAAAAAATGTTATTCGGCCTGACCTTGTTATTTTTTTACAAGCAGATACCGATACGCTAATGGATAATATTGCTAGAAGAGGTCGCGAATTTGAAAAAAATATGTCCGAAGATTATATTGATGCACTCAATCAAGTCTATAATGAATACTTTTTCCGATATCAGGATACTCCTTTAATAATCATTAATACAAATAACATTGACTTTGTAAAGAACCCCGGAGATCTTGAAGAAATGATTACCTATATTCGTCAACCTGTATCTGGAACAAAATTCTTCAATCCCTCTTCAGGTCTTCAAAATGCTTAAGGTAATTCTATACGGCATAGTTTTTTATTTTATTTTTTCATTTATGAAAAAAATAATATTTGGAAGTAATTCAAGAATGGAAGTAAAAAAGAACCAAAGTTATAAGAACCTTGATATTAAAGATGCTGATTTTGAGGATATTAACAATGATTAATTATAGTAAAATTATTCGATTTCTTCAGAAATATAACGATGTTTCATTACTTATCTTGCGCCTGCTTCCTTCATATTATATGTTTATTAATCACGGATGGAATAAAATAATAAATCCTTCAAAATGGGAAAAATATGGAACCTTTTTTACTAAACATTTTGGAGGGTTTATAGATTTCACAAATATTCCTTTTGGTTTTATGGCTTCATTTTCTGAATCAGTATGTGCAATCATGGTTTTGATAGGTATTTTTACTCAACCAGCTGCAGCTTTAATTTCCTTTACAATGCTTATTGCTGCTTTACACCATATCACAGGTACGGGGAATCCTGAAAGCGCATGGCTTTATTTTTCTATATTTACAGCTATTTCTATATTAGGTCCTGGCAGATATAGCATAGATCATTTTTTATTCATAAAAAATAATTTGATAAGGTAGTTATGAAAAAAATAATATATATTTTTTTATTGATACAGTTGAGCTCTGCTACTCAAGCACAATATAAAAAAGGATTTGGCTTTACAACGGGGGCTTGGGGTTCCGGATTTCACTTTATGGGTGATTGGGAGTTAAATGAAACCTTATTTTCTGGATTTGAATTAAGATTTATTGATGTGAAAAATGATGGTGAGATGCCAGCGATTAATTATTATACAGGCCAGACAATGAATATTGGTGATGATGCGCTTATAATGTTTCCAGCTTTTGCTAAAATGAGATATTTACCATTTGAAGGAAAGATCGCCAATAATTTTTCCCCATTTATTGAATTTAAAATTGGGCTTAATTATGCGATTGATGGAAATGGTAATGCAAGAACATTCCGAGGAAGATGGAGTAATTCTATAGGCTATGCATCATATGGTGGTCAATTTGTAGTTGGGGTGATTTTTCCTCAAGTAAATGGCACAACAATTATTACATCAATTGGCTTTGAAACCTTGCCGATGAATCAAAGAATAGATGGACGGGACAATTATGATGGGATGACGCTAAATATTTCATATGTTTTTAGAAATCGCAATTGATGATGGATGAAACTTTTTTTCATGTCAAATTAAATTCAATAGAGCAAAACCAATTTTCATTATCTAAATCAGAGAGCCATCATTTTATAAAATCACTACGAGGTGTATCTGGTGATAATATTTGGCTTCTAGATGGGAAAGGCAATGCTCATCATGCACAAGTTAAAACCATTGATAATTTTATTGTTAAAGGTCGCATTTTAGATTCATTTAATAATTATGGCGAGTCTCAAAATAACCTTTGTCTTGCGTTAGGACTTATCAAAGGCAAAAGGATGGATCTAGCAATAGAGAAAGCTGTTGAGTTTGGGGTTAAGTCTATTCAGCCACTTATATTTGAAAGAAGTATCCGAAAATCGATTAATATAGATCGGTTAAACAAAATTATTGTAGCCTCTTCCAAGCAATCTGGCAGAAGTTTTTTCCCAAGCTTGATGGAACCAAAAATTCTTTCTGATTGGATGGAAGTCCATCAGAAAGAAACCAGTATTGTATGCCATTTTTCTGGAAATAATATAAATGAAGTTATAGATGAAAAATCAAGGTCTATTAATATTATTGTGGGACCGGAGGGCGATTTTTCAACTAATGAATTAACTTTATTTCGTCACTATAATGTTCCTTTTGTAAATCTAGGACCGCGGAGACTGAGAAGTGAATCAGCCTGTATATCTGCAATTTTACATATCAATCAAATAACCAGAGTTTGATTTGGATAAATGTCTTTTTTGTGAAATACTTGATCAGCAGATACCTTGCAGCAAGGTCTTTGAAAATGATCAAGTTTTTGCCTTTGATGATATAGATCCTCATGCACCCATACATGTTTTAATTATACCAAAAAAACATATCAAATCAATTAATGAAATTAAGAATGAAGACAAAAATTTGATTGGAGCGATGTTTATCGCAGCTAAGGAGATTGCGCGTATAAAAGGAATTAAAGAAAGTGGCTATAGAACTGTTTTTAATACTAATCAAGATGCTGGGCAAACAGTATTTCATATTCATATGCATGTTATTGGTGGACGAAAAATGAAGTGGCCTCCAGGTTAATAAAATTTTTAGATTGTAATATCTTTTTACCTCGGAAATGTATATATCAGAACTAAACCTGCACGGATTTAAATCTTTTGCCAAAAAGGAAAAAATAAAATTTGGCGAAGGTGTTACCGTTATTGTTGGCCCTAATGGATGCGGGAAAACGAATATCGTAGATGCCATACGATGGGTTTTGGGAGAGCAAAAATATTCAGTTCTTCGTTCTGGAAAAATGGGTGATGTTATTTTTAATGGGGCTGATGGACTAAAACCCCTTTCAGTTTGTGAGGCCTATCTAACCGTTCATAATAATAGCGGAAAACTTCCTATTGAATATAATGATGTTGAAATAGGACGTAGGGTATTTAGGGACGGTGAATCAGAATACTATATCAATAAGACACCATGCAGGTTAAAAGATATCCACGATCTTTTTATTGATACAGGTATGGGCTCAGATGCTTATTCTGTAATTGAGCTTAAAATGATTGAGCAGATACTATCAGAAACAGCAGATGATAGAAAGAGAATGTTTGAGGAAGCTGCGGGAATAAATAAATATAAACAGCAAAGGCAGTCTGCATTAAGAAAGTTTGATGCAGTTCAAAGGGATTTAGATAGGATAAATGATATTGTTCAAGAAGTTGAACAGCAAGTTCATAGCTTAAATTTGCAACTAAAGCGATTTAATAGACATGAAAAACTCACCGCGAATCTTTTTGAAAATGAGCTCGCACTATCCTTTGTTAAAATTCACGAATATGAATCTGAATTAATTCCCCTGAGGAAAAATGTATTGGAATCACAGACTTTAAAAAATGAAAAAAGTTCAGATACTTCATTATTAGAAAAGGAACTTGAAGAGATAAAAAAAACATATATGTCTCAACAAGAAGAATTGAAACTAAAACAAACATATCTTCAGAAATTAGAGAAAGACCGTGAGCTTGCTCAGAATAATGTTTTAATCTGGAATGAGCAATTTAATTCAGCCGAAATCAATATTAATAGGCTAGCGAATGAGCTTGAGTCTAGCAAAACAAAAAAAATTAAACTTTCAGAGCACATCGCAGAATTTGAAAAAAACGCAAAGCAACTTTCACCTGATATTGAAGATCAGCGCAATTTATTCAATACAAAAAATGATGAGTTCAAGAAAGTCCAAGATGAATATTTATCTGCTCAGGATAACGTAAAATCAATGCAAGCTTCAAGGTGGGACGCGCAGGAAAAAATAGTTAGCGATCGCTCTGTTTTAGATAGATCAACATCATCTATTGAAGAAAAAACAGCTGTTATTAAACATTTGAATGTTAAAATAAAGAATCTTGAGAATGATCAAGAAAAATTTTCATCTGAGCAAAAAAACATTGATAGTGAAATTAGCCTACTGAATAAAAAAGTTGATAAGATAAAATCAGAAATTGACACCAATCAAAAAAAGCATGCAAAAAATGAAACAGAATTTTCTTCTCTTCAGATGGATTTACATTCAAAAAAGTCAGAATTAAACACTCTGAAATCTCAGCTAAGTTTTTTTAATGAATTGTTAGAGCAAAAGCAAGGATATCCAGAGGGTGCAAAAAAAATCCTTTCTAATCAAAATGATTATGAAGGACTAATTGGGCCGGTTGGGGAGTTATTTCAAATTGAGTCAAAATATGAAATGGCGTTCCAAAGCGCACTGGGTAGTTGGGTAAAATGCCTTGTTGTAAAAGATAAAAGCTCAGCAATGAAAATCCTTTCATCAGCCAAGGCAAAGAAACTTGGTAATTTTTCAATACTGCCTTTAAAAGAATTAAAGAAATTCAAAACAAAAAAATCCCCTATCCCTAAGAATGAAGGCATATTAGGTCGGGCATTAGATTTATGTAAATTTTCAAAATTGAATGTTAATGTTGCTGAAGCGCTACTTGGTAATTTGTTGATAGTAAAAGATATTAATAAAATCCAAACAACGGCAATAGGTGATCAATGGGATTTAGTTGATTTAAATGGTACTTATGTTGGAAAAAATATGCTGTTGAAATATCAAAATAAATCAAAAGAAACTAATATAATTGGCAGGCAGAAGAAAGTTCAAGCTATTGAGAAACAAATAATATCATTAGAACATGAGATTGATAAAAATGAAGCTCAATATTTATTGCTAGAAGGCTTAATATCTGATCTTGTTGGTATTCTTAGTGACCTAGATAAAAAATTTATTATAGATAATAATCACCTAAATGAAATGCAGTCGATTCAAATAAAAAATCATTATAAACAATCACAGAATCTTAATAGAATAAAAGAGCTACATAAAGAGGCAGAATCAGCTCAAAAAGATCTTGATGTATTAAATGAAAAAATAAGCGTAATAAATCCATCAATTATTGATACTGAAAAATTGATTAAGAAATTACAAAAAGAAATAGAAGTTGCTTCAAAGTCCTTTTCTGTAGTTCAGCAAACTAGAGACAATTTCCAACAAAAAGTTCAAGAGATAAGAATTGATTTATTGAATATGGAAAATCGTTTTAATAGTATTTCTATTCAGAAAGAAGCAGCTAAGCAAACCTCCCTTGAATTAGAACATAGAGATAAAGAGATCAATAAAGAAACCAATGAACTAAGCGAATTGAAAAAAACTTTAGATATTAAAATTGTAAACGAAGAAAATGAATTAAAGAATATTAGTGGCGATATTGCAAAAGAGAAGTCTGTGTTAGACCTAAAGCAGCAAACTGTTACCGGTACATTTGAAGCGATGGAAGCAGTTCAAGAAAAAATCAATTCCGAACAACTATTGAAAGAAACTCTCTTTGAGCAACAAAAAACAAATGAATTACGGATAGTTGAACTCGATCAAAAAATAAATAATATTAAAGAGCGAATGATGGAAAAATATAATTCCAAGATCCCTAAGGATATGAAGGTCGATAGCGATATTGATGATTTAGAATTAGAAATAGAAAAAATTCAAAAAAGCTTAGAAAATATCGGACCTTTGAATATGGCTGCACAGCAGGATTACGAGGATGAGCAGAAGCGATTAGAGAACTTAATTGAACAGCGCATTGATATCTTAAAATCTGAAGACAATCTAAAGGAAACAATCACAAAGATAGATATTGTAGCTAGAGAGAAATTTGAATCTACATTTGATCAAATTAATACAAATTTTTCTAAATTATTTGGTATGTTTTTTGAAGGCGGCAGTGCTTCTTTGTCATTAGATGGAAGCGATGATTCCTTAGAAGCACAAATAGTAATTCAGGCTCAGCCTCCTGGAAAAAAGAATCAAAATCTTAGAATGCTTTCTGCTGGAGAAAAATCATTAACTGCTATCGCATTACTTTTTGCTATATATCAATATAAGCCTAGTCCATATTGCGTTTTAGATGAAGTCGATGCCCCACTTGATGATGTCAATATTCAAAAATTTAAACGTGTTTTAAATAAATTTGCACAAGACACACAATTTATTGTTGTGACTCATAATAAACTTACGATGGAAGTGGCTGACTACTTATACGGGGTAACTATGGAAAAAAAGGGCGTATCAAAGTTAGTATCGGTGAAATTCAAGGGAGAAGCCTAGGATTTTACTAAAGTTTCTTCCTATATCTTTCCGTAGAACATTGCTCCGGATACCAAGCATTAGATGTGCTCGCATTTTCACAAGATCTTTTGTTATCATGAACGGTAACATTATAATCTTCATCTAAACAATAAGCATCTTCTTGTAGATTTATTCTAAAGGTTTGCTCATTAGCAGTCATTTCATAAGGAATACATTCATTTTTGATGCATAATGTTTCACCAACATGAGTCCATGAAAAATTCTCTACACCTGCATCTGGACCTGTTCTTGTTTCAGTTCCAGTACCATCTTTTTTCAATTCAAGTGTAAGTGTAAATCCTTTTGATTTAAGACCACGGTATTCTTCATCATCAATTTCACCGCTACATTTACCTGAAACTATATACTTGCCCATTTCAATTAATTGCCAAGTTCCAGTAAATGGACTCGCTTCATCTTCTTTCTTATCCTGGCAACCAACCATCAAAAGAAAAACAATAAAAACTACTTTTTTCATACTTCATGACCTTTAATAAGTGCATCATAACTTACGGCAAATGTTATGAAAATACTCTATTTTTGAATCGTTGTTTGACATAATAGGAGTTAAATTTTTTGATGAATACTTCTCAAATACGCAATTTTTGTATTATCGCGCACATTGATCATGGCAAGTCTACTTTAGCGGATAGACTGCTCGAAGAAACAAAAACGCTTTCAAAGAAAGATATGAAATCTCAAGTTTTAGATAGTATGGATTTAGAACGTGAGAGAGGAATTACTATTAAAAGCCATCCCATTCAAATGAAGTATACACATTCAAATAAGACTGAATATATTTTTAACTTAATTGATACGCCTGGCCATGTTGATTTTACTTATGAAGTTTCAAGATCTTTAGCTGCTTGCGAAGGTACACTACTTCTTGTCGATGCTGTACAAGGCGTAGAAGCACAAACTGTTAGCAATACCTATCTTGCGCTTGAAAATGACCTTGTGATTATTCCAGTTATTAATAAGGTAGATTTGCCAAGTGCAAGAATTGATCTAGTTGAACAGCAACTAATGGAACTTATAGGCTGTGAAAAAAGCGATATTGTTTCAGTTAGCGCAAAAACAGGCCAAGGTATTGAAGATATTTTTGATGCAATTATTCAAAAAGTACCCGCACCAAAGGATCGATCAGATAAACCTTTAAGAGCTATGATTTTTGACTCCGTACACGATAACTACAAAGGGGCTATCCCTTATATTCGTGTATTTGATGGAGCGATAAAGCCTGGTGATAAGGCAAAATTTTTTGCTCATAATAAAGAATACGATATAACTGAGGTGGGTCACTTTGTTTTAAAGCAGATGCCGGCAAAAGAATTAAAAGCAGGTGATGTAGGCTATTTCTTAGGAAGCATTAGAGATGTATCACATATTTTACCAGGCGATACTGTCACATCAAAAAATAACCCTAGCACAGAACCGCTACCCGGATTTAAAGATATTAAACCCATGGTTTTTTCAGGACTATATCCTTCAGATACGGATGATTACGATCAGCTAAGAATGGCTCTTGAAAAATTAAAACTAAATGATGCCTCTTTGCTTTTTGAACCAGAAACGAGTGAGGCATTAGGCTTTGGTTTTAGGTGTGGTTTTTTAGGATTACTTCATATGGAAATTATCCAAGAGAGATTAGAGCGCGAATTCGATATTGCTTTAGTAACAACTACTCCCAATGTTCGTTATAAAATTGAAAATAAAAATGGCGAAATAATTGAGGTGGATACACCTTCAAAAATGCCCCCTACTGGTGAAATTCAATCTATCCTAGAGCCCTATGTATCTGCAGAGATTATCACTCCAAAAGATTATATTGGCGGTATAATGACATTATGTCAAAAGAAAAGAGGGATTTATAAAAACACAAGCTATCTTACCTCAGATAAAGCTCAATTGCATTATGAACTCCCATTGGGAGAAATTATTTTCGACTTTTATGATAAATTAAAATCTACCACTAAAGGCTACGCCTCACTTGATTATCATTTAAATGAATTTGTTTCTGGAGATTTAAAAAAACTTGATATTCTAATCAACCATGAACCTGTTGATGCATTATCAATTATTACTCATGCTGAAGATGCCTATCATCGAGGTGTTGCTCTATGTAGTAAACTAAAGGAGTTAATACCCAGGCAAATGTTTGATGTACCTATTCAAGCTGCCTTAGGCAATAAAGTAATATCACGATCAACTGTAAAGGCCATTAAGAAGAATGTAACTGCAAAATGCTATGGCGGAGATATAACCCGCAAAAGAAAATTATGGGAAAAGCAAAAAGAAGGCAAAAAGAGGATGAAGTCGATTGGGAAAGTTGAGATTCCACAAGAGGCATTGCTTGCAGTTCTTCAAATTGATTCTGACTAAATCATGAAATCACGCTCTTATTGGACCGTAACCAATACCCCTTTATACAGTTTCATTTTTACGCTACCGTTGCTATTAATCTATGAGGTAGGAATTTTTGCGATTTCAGCCAGCGATTTACCGTTATTACGGAATGGCGCTGATGTATTAATGAGACAAATACTTGAAATGTTTGGTATTCTAGGAACATATGGTTTTGGCGGCACTTTTTTGATTGGTTTTATTATTGCTTTTTTGCGACAAAAAAAAGAATTGGAAGCAACCCACATCAATGGTGAATATTTATTAACTATGCTATTTGAAAGTATTGGCTGGGCATTTGTTTTAATGATACTAATGATAAGAGCTCCAGAATATTTAATGTCGAGCAAGGATGAGAGACTATTGCAACAAGTTGTTTTGGCAATAGGAGCAGGTATTTACGAAGAATTTGCCTTTAGAGTGATACTGATAACTGGATTTGCGTATATATTAGGATTGGTGTTTCAGTGGGGTACTTTTGGGAAAAATATAGGATCAGTACTTTTAGCAGCTTCTCTTTTCTCGATTTTCCATTTTGTAGGTCCCTATGGAGAGGATCCATCCACTTATCTTTTCTTGATTCGATTTATGGCTGGAATTTTTTTGGGTGTTGTATATATTTTTCGAGGCTTTGGAATAGCAGCATATACACATACCATTTATGACCTTTTTGTATTAATAAAATTTACTACTTCAAGCTAAGAATTGGCTTAAAACTAAATTAAATTCAATTATCATCATTTATGATTTGATTTGGATAATGAAATGAAAAAAATAATAATTATTATCTGTGCATTTATATTTTCGTGTGAATTATTTGACCAAGGCGAAGCGACTGGAAGCCTATTTACTTTTCGAGGAGGAAACTTGCAGGATAATCAGAAGCTAACAATCTATATACATGACAGTCTAATGCCATCCGACACTGCGCTTGCATGGGGAGAGGTTGGAGAAAATGATTCAATAGTTTTTGAGCTAGATTCAGCATTATTAAATCTTATTCCATCCTTAATAACGACCATTGTAACTACAGATACCTTAGATAGCAATATAGTAGATATTTTTTCTTATTATGGTATTCCAGTTGGAATGGATTATAAAGAATCAAATCA
>JAYZHP010000042.1:0-3420 GCA_036166415.1 Fidelibacterota bacterium
AAAGTATTCTACAGCTTTTGTTGAGATTTGAAATTTTTCTTCATCCGACTTTGCTTCAAGCCGCATTTCTGGTGTTGAATAGTATCGCGGAAGCTCTTGTCTTAACTGAGATAAGGTCTTAGAAGACCTTGATAATGTCTGCAATAATCTCGCAGCAACATAGATTGCATCATCGTATCCATAATAATCATCCGCAAAAAAAATATGTCCACTCATTTCACCACCAAATTTGCAATTAAGTTCTAGCATTTTTTGCTTTACTAAGGAGTGGCCAGTTTTCCACATTACAGGTTTGCCTCCATACTTAATTATCATCTCTTCTAGCGATTTTGAACATTTCACATCAAATAATATCTCATCACCTTCTTTGATCAATTCTGGCAAAAAGAATGCCATAAGCTGATCCGCCCAAATGATTTCACCAGTTTCATCAACAACACCTATTCGATCAGCATCTCCATCAAATGCTATACCTGCATCATAATTACCTGTCTGCATTTTAGCAATTAAATCAGCCAAATTACTTTTTACGGTTGGGTCAGGATGATGGTTTGGAAATGTTCCATCCACATCGCAAAAAAGCTCAGTAAGTTCTACATTCATATTTGTAAAAATTTCTGATGCGCATAAAGCTCCTGCCGCATTACCACAATCCAAAACAACCTTCAGCGGCTTTTGAATTTCAATTTTAGAGCTAATCATTCTTTTGTAATCAGATAAAATATCATAAGGGGCTTCTGTTCCCTCTCCTATCTCGTAGTCTTCTTTTTCCATAATCGATCTTAAATCTTGAATGGACTCACCAAAAACTGATTGCTTGTTGCGAGACATTTTAAATCCGTTAAATTCAGGAGGATTATGACTACCGGTTATCTGAACGGCTCCAGCGACATCTAATTTGAACATTGAATAATAATTAACTGGGGTTGGGAGTATACCAATATTAATGATATCTGTTCCCGTAGAGAGGACACCAGACTTAAAGAATTCCATTAATTCTGGGGTAGTTAAACGTACATCTCCACTAAGCGCTACTTCCTGACCACCTGCTCTTTTTATAAAAGTGCCAAAGGCTTTACCCAGATTTTCTACGACATCAGGTGGAAAATCATCTATAACCTTTCCTCTAATATCGTATTCACGAAAAATATATTTGTTTACATTCATTTGATCATTCTATATAAATAAGGTTCAAAAATTACTTTATAATTTACGTATCTGTTTTTGGTTTTTTTCTTAGTTCTTTTTTCTGCGATCGCATTTTTTTGGATTGAATTCTTTTTTCATTTGATGCAAATGTAGGTTTCGTAGAGACTCTTTTTTTTCGTTTCACATTGAGTTTTTCAAGTTTTTTTCGAAGCCTGTTTAATGCGATTTCTTTATTTCTATGCTGGCTACGCTCATCTTGACACACCACTACTAATCCTGATGGCAAGTGCGTTAATCTGATAGCGCTATCAGTCTTATTTGCGTGCTGCCCCCCCTTTCCGCTAGATCGAAATGTATCTATTTTACATTCTTTTAATAAATCTTCATTTAACTGTGGGATAAAGATCATTGGATAATTTTCCTTAAGATCCCATTGTTTTCATCGATAAGGCGTTTTGCCTCACTTAGCTTGCAGGAACGGTAGATCATCACAACTGCAGTTTTAACTGACATATCTGATTTTTTAAGTGCCTCTTTTGCCTCTTCATAGCTATGCTTTGTTAACTGCATAATTATTCTGACTCCCCTATCAACTAACTTTTCATTCACTGCCATAAGATCAACCATAAGATTTCCATAAACCTTCCCTAATCTTATCATGCAGGTTGTCGATATCATATTTAATACCATTTTGGTGGCAGTCCCTCCTTTCATTCGCGTAGAGCCAGTGATAATCTCTGCGCCTGTATCAATAGATATTGTAACATCTACATTTGCCTTCAATAAAGGAGCTGTATTACATAGCAGATATATAGTTTTAAGGTTAACTGATGTGGCATAATTCAGTGCAGATTGAACATACTTTGCGGCACCGCTAGTACTTATGCCTATCAATACATCACCAGATTGAACTTTAGCTGATCTGAGATCTATTATAGCTTGTTCAGCGCTATCTTCAGCACCTTCAATCGATTTTCTTAGCGCCTCATCTCCTCCCGCAATAATACCGGTAAATAGATTGGTTGGCGCAGAAAAAGTAGGGGGAATCTCTGAAGCATCTAGCACGCCTAAGCGGCCAGATGTTCCTGCGCCTATATAAAATACGCGACCTCCATCCTCGATTGCACGGGTACATATTTCGACGGTATTTTCAATATCATCGATTGCATCTGCAATTTTATCTGCAATCGATCTGTCTTCTTGATTAATTGCTTGAAGAATTTCTCTTGCAGATAGCTCATCAATGTTTGTTGAGTTAGCGTTTTGCTGTTCAGTGCCTAGATCTTTTCGTTCGATTGAATCCATTGGTATAAATTAAGACAATGAAATTATCATTAGGTAAGATCTTTTTAGATTATTGAATCAATAAATGAACTATTTGATAAGGATCATTTTTTTGGTATCAAAAAACTTTTCAGCTCGTATTTGATAAAAATAAACACCGGAAGACAATTTATTATTGCTCCTATCAACAGCATGCCATGTTACAACATGTCTTCCCGGATCAAGCTCTTGATTGATAATGGTATTAACTTTATTTCCAAGAATATCATATACGCTAAGAGAAACTTTCGATCTTAATGGCAACTCAAATTGAATCCGCGTTCTAGGATTAAATGGATTTGGATAATTTTGGCTTAAGCTATAGGAATCAGGGATCAAGTCATCTTGAACTGATAGCGAAATATATTTTCCTTCAATCTGTAATGAATATCTTATATTGCTATATGTAGTATCTATGCCATCCGTGACATTGACGTTCCAAATAAAATTACCTCTAGGACTAATGTGAAAATCCAGCAAATCTAAAAAACTCTGATAAGGTATAGAATGCTCTGTCTGATAAAGAACTGTATCCATCTTTTGTATTGCATGCATTGTTCCATTTTGGTCAATAATTTCATACCATGAGTTAAAAAGGTATTCCAATTTATCATTATCGGGATCGATTGATTGGTGCCAAGAAAAATTTACTCGTGAGCCTTTAAGATTATTTATTGTAATCACAATTTCTGATTTATCATCAGGGCTTTTAGGTGATAAGCTCGATGGCGGATCATTGATGGCTTTAACATAAATTTTAACAGTAGCTGTATTGCTAGTTTGCATTCCATCATTCGCATTGTATTTAATACTATCTATTCCATGAAAATTATCATTTGGTATATACTTTATATTGGGCAGCTCTCCCCGTAATTGACCATGAACTGGATCTTGAACAATATTGAATGTCAATATATCAGAATCTCTATCAGTCGCCTTCAAAGCAAG
>JAYZHP010000043.1:0-4427 GCA_036166415.1 Fidelibacterota bacterium
GCTAAATAAGGTTGAAGAAGATCTGAAAGCGGTTTATTTAGATTACCCAATTGAGAAACAAATAATCGCTGAATACAAGAAGGTTGTAGGGGAAAAAGACTAAAATTTATATAGTTTCTTTACCCACCTCGCATCTTCTTTTGAAATACTTTCACCTAGCTCAGAAGCACTTAGTACTTGATCTTCATTTCGTTGCCCCAAAAGAACACAGCCGGTTGGCGCATCTTGAAGCAAGGGCGCTATTAACCCATGCATAACTGGTTGTAAATGATTGTGAAATTTACTCTCTAGCTTAGATTTATTTTCTAATAGCCTATCAATAATTTCCTGACTATTAAATGCTTCAACATTGCGGCGGTAATCCCCCTCTTTAAATTTAGGGGGACTTTTATACTTACCGGTTAATAGACCATGTTTAATCGGTGAAAAAAAACATACACCAACATTATTGGTATCAATATAATCTTTTAAACCCGAAGACTCGTAGCTATTGTCCATAACATTTCTATAGGGCTGAACAACATCGGGCTTCATCTTATATATATAGCGCATTATCTTTTCATCAGACCAATCTGAAAGCCCGATGAACTTTGTTTTACCATCTTCTTGGAATTTTAAAAGAACTTCCATTGCGTCATCAAAATATTCACCGCTCTTACCAAAATTGCAGTGATGTAAATACATCAAATCGACGCAGTCTGTTTTAAGATTTTTTAAAGATCTTTCCATATTGGTTGTCATATGTGAAGGATGGTACCAGTATTCATAGGGGCCCATATCCCAGCCTACTTTTGTCGCTAAAAATATTTCATCCCTTGGTATATCATTCCACATATTGCCAATAATCTTTTCTGATCTTCCATCTCCATAAACATCTGCGGTATCCCAGTGATTTATTCCTGAGCGATGGGCTTTAAGCAAAGCTTTTTTGCTATCGATATCGTCTTGGTCTGCCCACCCTACTGGCTGATCTCCTGATGTTGCAGCTCCACCATAAGACCAGGTGCCTAAACTAATATTAGAAACATTATTTTGGGTTTTGCCTAATGTTATATATTCCATACGTTCCCGTTTAATTTTTTAACCATATACAAAAAACTTATTTTTATAATGACAGAAGAATTTAAAGTGATTGATATTGGCCACAAAGGACATTCAATTGATCGTGCACTTACTGAGCTTGAAATAGCAATCAGTAATAGTATTTTTTCTGGCAAAACTAGGGCGATAAAAATAATTCATGGACATGGCACGGGTGCTTTAAAAAAAGGGGTTCGTGAGTGGTGTGAGTATCAACAGGGAAGATTCCAAGCAGTTGTTTATGGCGAAGAATACTCCTTATTTAATCCCATGGCTGCTAATATGCGGGCTGATTGCGGTTCACCTAGCGATCCTGACCTTGAAAAAGGAAATGGCGCAATAACTTATATTTGGCTTTGGTAAAAAACATTTTATGATAGATAAAATACATCTGATTCTATTAGGCACATTATTAATATGGTGTTCTAATTGTACAAGTGGGGTAAATAAGGTTTTGCATTCTCGGGATGAATTATTATTTAAAAGCGATTCGCTTATTTCAGCCTACCCAAATGATACTGATCTTGTTTTAGCAATTATTGAAGCAAAAATAGGTTATGCAAAGAATAAAGGGGGGATTACGATTTATAAAGAAATATTACAACTAGACCCCAATAATCCTATAGCTCAATACCATATATTAATGGATGAAGGATTTGTGTATCATAATAAGGGTTATAAAAATGGACAGTGGGATGCGATTCAGTCTTTTTCGAAAGCAGCGACATATATTGATACAATTGGTGAGCCATATTACTGGATAGGCCAAGCATATGAAAAAAAAGATGAAATGGATTTTGAGCTACCATTGGAGTCGTATAACAAATCACTAGAGCTATATTTAACAGATTCAATGAGGGAAAAAGTGGTTTTATCAAAAAAAAAGCTACTCAAAAGAAAAAGGACGTACGAAGATTTTTGGAAGTAAAAAAAAAATTTTGTTAGATATTCTCTTTTTTATCTTGTTTAAAGCAGTAGTGATATAATAACTTTGCGAACTCATTGAGCAAAATCAATGAGCGCCACACAATCCGAGGTAAAGATAAATGGCACATACAATAAAAGTGAAAAACACAGTAATTGGGTTACTTGTTGCTGTTTTTGCAACCACCCTTTTTGCACAAAAACCCCGTGATATTTCAGGGACAGTAATTGGCGTTGATGGAGAGAAGGTTGCAAAAACAACCGTAATTCTAATGGCTGATGATGGAACTGAAGTCAAACGAGAAGAAACTAGTAAGCGAGGAGCTTTTAAGTTTAAAAAGGTGGCTCCAGGGAATTATACAGTGGAAATAGATGCTGGTGAATCCGGGCGTCTATCATCTCCCGCTGAAGTTTCCGATAGCAATGTTAAGCTTGGTGATTTACAGCTGCAAGGGGGCTCTAATCAAGAGGCTCAAGCTGAATCTGCCGATACTGATGATGCTCAGTATGACCCTACTATGGGTCAGGCACCTGAAGGGGCTCAAATTGAATCTGCAGGCGAACCTGATTCTATAGCAGGTGGTGCAAAAGCAGAAGAATTTATTCCGGACCCAGGTAAAGATTATATTTTAAATGAACTGAGTTTTGAAATAAAGAAGATGACGGCTGAATTAAAATACTTAAATGAGGAATTAGAAAACCTCAAAGCATTAAGCAAAATGTGGGTTAACCCATTAGCTATATATTCTAAAGAAATAATAATGAAAAATGGCTCCACTGTATTTGGTAAGGTCGTATATCAAGATGAGTCATCTCTTAAAGTAGAGACTTTAGTTGGATATTTAATTATTAACCGAAAAGATGTCGTGCGCATAGTTGATAATGTAGTTACTGAGGAACAGGCAGAATATGTTCCTGAACAAGTAAGGGACAGCTATACCCCTCCCCCAATGCCAAAACTTGCTGAGCCAAAATATACTTCTCCAGATAGAGATCAATCCGGTAAATACTCAGCTAATTGTGTATTAATGGGTAATATCAGCGAGAAAAAAGATGCCCAAGGAAATATCGTATTTAATGGTGAAATAAAAAATATTGGTGGAAAAAGAGCTGACTTTGTAAAGGTAGATTTCGTATTTAGAAAAAACTGGAGCGGCGAAACTAAAACATTAACCACTTTTATTAGAGGCGGATATCATACATTTGATTCAGGTATAACAACCGATGCTACACTACTACCTGGAGCAACCGGTGCCTTCGAACTATACGTTCCTCATGATTTTGGATCCTTTATTGGATATTCATATGTTATTGATTGGGAAGAATACGAGTGATAAAATAAATGAAAAATTATTTTCAATTATTTAAAGCAGTTATTATTGGAGTATTGCTTTTTGCAACATCTAATAATGTAAGAGCACAGCAAACCCCGCTATCTGAGATTTTCTTTTTAGATTTAGGAATTGTGATTGAGCCTTCAAACGGATCTGAAGATTATTCAAGAGTGGTGGATAAGCCATCTGAGGAAGTCAAGTTTAAGGTAAAAAAAGTTGAAAGTGGATCTGTGTATATGGCCTCAAGTGAAGAGCTATTATCCACACTTAATCGCCTAAATGATAGAATAGAACAATTAGAAAATTCATTTAAAAATGAAATTGCAACAATCCGAGAAAAAAATGAGGATTTAGAACAATTATTAGCAGACGTTTCTAATAAATTTTCTAATCAAGAACTGGCATCAGCTTCATCGCAGGAAACAGCTTCGCTATCTGAGTCTTCCAATAAAGAAAATGGTCCAATTAATATTTCTGTATTAAATATTTCTTCAAACAGCGAACCTTCTTTTGATCAATCCTTATATATGTCGGGTGTTTTTGCTTATCAACGAGAAGATTATGGATCGGCTATTGATAAGTTTAGTAAGTTGAAATTTGATGACGCCCCTGATGATACCTTTGAGAATATTTTATACTGGATGGCAGATGCCTACCAGCAAACCGGTCAAATTAATCAAGCTTTTGTATTATTAAATAAAATTACTATTGTGGGCAGCTCTCGAATAGATGATGCACTTGTTCAAATGGGCCTACTGCATAAAAAGATGGGCCAAGAGGATCTTGCTATGGCAGCATTTGAAGATGTAGTGGCATACCACCCAGATAGCGAATATGTTAGGCTTGCACAAATGGAACTAAATAAAACTGTTATAAAATAAATGAGAAAAATATACATTATATTATCTTTTGTTTTTTTACAAACCCTATCCTTTGCTAGTACTAGAGTAGTATATCTTAGGCCTGGACCAATGATGAAGATCCCGTATACTTCTATTGCACCTTCTCCTTATTTTTTTACTGCAGGTACTGGTACTGAAATTCATAATCTTGCTCCGTTTAATACAGCAACAGGGGCATATTATAATA
>JAYZHP010000044.1:0-25343 GCA_036166415.1 Fidelibacterota bacterium
TATCATGCGATGGTGCGCGATCGAAATGGAAAGACGGTATTGAACAAAACAAAGAAGATGGTATTCTTAAAATAGCTATTTATTCTAGCATGCTCTATATATAAGGGGTGCTTTGCATAAAATAATTATTTTATTATTGGCATTTTCTTGCCTGTCGTTCAGCCAAACTAAATTCAGCAGATACGATGCAAAGCCTACTGTAGCACTCTTCACATTTGAAGGGACCGGTATGAAAGATGAAGATGTTGCGCTTTATACGGGATATCTTAGGCTTGAATTACATCAAACAAAATCATTTATTCTAGTAGAGAAAAATCAAATAAATGAATTACTATCAGAAAAGAAATACGATAGAATTGATTGCAATAAAAGCGATTGCGCTATAGAAATTGGACGATTGATCGGTATCAAGAAAGCTATTGTAGGATCATTTGAATTAGTTGCAGATACTTGTGTGATATCAGGTCAACTGCTTGATATTGAATCGCGTGAAGCAGAAAAAACCGCTACCAGAACCTACATTGGAGATTTAGACGATATTAATCCATACGTTCAAATTATGGCGTGGGAATTTGCCGGTTTAGATGCACCCAAAGACATTCTTGCTATTGTTGACCATCAAGAAGAGCCTGAAATACAGAATCGCTGGAAGTGGTTGAGCTGGATCATTAAGCCCTTTAATTATATTGCCAATCGTGCTCGAGAATTCTTACCTTCATCAAGTACAAAATGAAAAATATCGTGATTATTTTTAAACGTACCCTACTATTATCAATTTCAATTACCACACTGCTTTTTGGCCAAAAGGAATTTGGTAAAATCACCTTACCTCTTGGTAGGGTTCAAGTGCAGAAAAATGGCGCAGGAGCATTTAAAAAAGCAATGCCTAGAATGCCAATCCATGAGAATGATATCATCAAGACCCTTGCAAAATCACGCTGTGAGATTTCTTTAGTTGGGGGAGGTAAACTTAGGATCGGACAAAATTCAGAACTTGAGATTACTTTGGCCAATGTTAAACCTATGGAAAAGAATTTTGGAGCGACATTAAAAAAAGGCGATGTTTGGGTTGCTGCCAAAGCTGCGTTTGGTGAAAAAAAGAATGTAGCCGTTCGAACTCCAACAGCAGTTGCTGCGATACGTGGAACAAAATATAGGGCTAAATCTGGGCAAGACGAGAGCTCTGTTTTGGTGTATCAAGGAAAAGTAGATGTGAATGCAGCCAAGAATGTTATTGATGCTAGAAAAAAACAAATGCAGCAAGGGGGCCAACCTCAAGGGGGAGGTGCACCTAAATTTAAACTAGGTCCTGTTACAGAAGTAAAAGCGCCAGACCAAGTTGCAGGCCCCTATGAAGTTTCCTTAGAAGATTGGGTGAGCTTAGTTGAGGGCATGCAGATTAATGTTAGAAAAGATGGAAAATATTCTATGTTTAAATTTGATCAGGATGCAGACGCTGGTCTAGATTTTGTAAAATGGAATAAAGAGCAAGATGCCAAGGATGGAAATTAATCCGTGAAAAAAATGTTAGATAATTTAGAAGACTTATCAGTTGAGTCTTCTTTGGTTATACTAACAGATTTTTTCAAGCGCGTGGGCGCTGGTATCGTAATTGGCCTTTTAATGGCCATTTTTTTTGGCTGGTCTAGCTATAAAATAGGTTTTCTTAGTTCGCTTCTAGAGGGGTATGAATTTATTTCTTATGACTCTAGAATGAGAGCCAGAACAGCGAATGTTGAACAAATGTCGATTGAAGATGTTGTAATCATTGATATTGACAATACTTCTGTTGGTCCAGTTGAAGAAGGGGGGTTAGGTCGCTATCATAATTGGCCGCATGCTTATCATGGTGAATTAATCAATACCGTTACATCTGGAAATCCAAAAGCATTGTTATTCGATATTATTTTTGACCAAGAGAACACATTTAAATATGATCTTGTTCAGGCACTTTCATCAAATAGAGCTAGCACCAATCAGGACCTTGTTTATGTCACTGATCAATTCCTATATAGCAATGACCCCAGTAAATTTGTAACCGCAACTTATAATTCAAATAAAACATATCATGCAATCGTTTTTGAACAAGAGGATACGCTTAATTTCCTTCCCAAAATGGACTCCGAACCTGATGGATATGATTATGAAGGCCATATTATCTCCGGGGTATCTGATGAAGCAAAAAATAAGCTACCGCAAGCTGATAGAATTGGTAATACCTATGTAGAGTTATTATCTGCATCGATTGGAAATGGTTCTGCTAATTTTCCTCAGGACAATGATGGAGTTATCAGACGTGCCCCAACTGCGATTTATTTTGAAGGCGCAGATCATGTCTATCCAAGTCTTGTGATGTCCGCTGTGATTGATATATTAGGTATAAAAAAGAATGGTGGATTTGACTACGATTTTGAAAATAATTACCTTAATCTAATTGATACCACTGATACCATAGTTCGACAAATACCAATAGACGATAAGGGGCGTATGTATGTTAATTACTATGGAATGTTTCAAACATTCTATTATTTACCTTATAGCTATTGTATGGATCCAGAAATGCTACCCCCAGACTACTGGCAGGATAAGGTTGCATTCGTAGGCGCCTCCCTCCCTGGACTAATGGACTTGAGAAATACTCCGGTTCAGGAAACATTTGCAGGGGTAGAAATACATGCCAATGTGATGCATAGTATCTTACAAGACAGCTTTGTTCAAGTAAGAGACTCTAGCTCCACCTTTTATACTATTCTACTGATTTGTTTAGTTATGGGAATCACAATTTCATTTCCTAAAAAACCATTTTATGCATTGCCTATACCCATTATTGCGATAGTGGGATGGATCATATATGCAAACCTTCAGTTCTTCAATAATCTCGTTATGCTTGAGGTTGTACGTCCTATTTTATCTGTGATTGGGACATTTGGTGGAATATTTTTATATAATTATTTTGGCGCAGAAAAAGATAAACGATTTTTGAAAAATACTTTTAGTACCTATATATCGCCTGAGTTAATTGATCAAATGTATGATGCAAAAGAGCAACCATCCCTAGGCGGTGAAGAAGGATATCATACCGCATTCTTTACAGATATTCAGAGCTTTTCAGGTTTTTCAGAAAAGCTATCTGCTCCTGATCTTGTCGAGCTATTAAATGATTATTTAACTGAAATGACTGATATCCTTCTAAAGAATAAAGGGACACTTGATAAATATATTGGTGATGCAATTGTAGCGTTTTATGGCGCACCAGCCCCTGTTGATGACCATGAATATTGGTCTTGCTTAACCGCAGTAAAGATGCAAGAAAGATTAGCAGAGCTAAGAGAAAAATGGCAAGCCGAAGGAGATAGGTGGCCTGAGATTGTACACAATATGCAAAATCGGATAGGAATAAATACAGGAAAATTAGTGACCGGAAATATGGGTTCTACGATGCGCATGAATTATACGATGATGGGGGACACAGTCAATCTTGCCGCAAGACTAGAAGCATCTGCAAAACAATACGGTATTTATATTCAAGTTGCTGAAGAAACATATAAAGCCTGTAAGGATCAATTTATTTGGAGAGATTTAGATTATGTGATTGTGATGGGGAAAACTGAACCGGCACAAGTGTTTGAATTAATTTCTGAAAAAGGGAATATGCCGAAAGGGTATGATAAGTTGTTACCCGCATATGATGAAGCATTAAAATTATATAGAAATCAAGAATGGGAAAAAGCAGTTGATGCGTTTAAAGCATCAAATGAATTAGAAGATATGTTTCCCGGTAGAAAAACGAACCCAAGTCAAATTTATATTCCACGCTGTGAGCATTATAAAGATAATCCACCAGGTGATGATTGGGATGGTTCTTGGGCATTAACTAAAAAATAAGTTAGAGATGAGCTTAGCCTTTTATACAGCGGATGATGTTCAAGCCGCTGTTTCAATGAAAGAAGCAATCAGTGCGATGAAATTAGCATTCTCCTCATTAAGCAATGGAGATGCAATTGTTCCTGCTCGGATTAACATGCCAATTGATGAATTCAATGCACATCATTTGTCAATGCCATCCTATCTGAAAGGTGAAAAATATTTTACCATCAAATTAATTAATGTTCATAACGACAACCCTGCTAATGGACGTGACTTAATTAATGGCGTTATTCTTGTTATGAGCACTAAAACAGGTGAATGTGTAGCGCTTATAGATGGAAAATCTGTTACAGCGCTTCGAACAGGCGCAGCATCTGGTCTTGCAACAGAATTATTATCAAAAAATAATGCGTCAAAGGCAGTTATTTATGGGAATGGAGTACAAGCAAAAAGTCAAATAGAAGCAATACGATGTGTAAGAAATTTTGAATCAATTAAAGTTATTGGTAGAAGCAAAAAAAATGTGGAGTTATTTTGCGCAGGATTTGATGATGTAGTTTCGATGGGGGATATGAATGATTTACCTGAAGCAGATATTATTTGTACAGCGACTAGCGCCTCAAATCCCTTGTTTGATAGTAGCCATATTGCAAAGGGAACGCACATTAATGCGGTTGGCGCTCATGGTAGAACTAAAAGAGAGCTACCATCAGAGCTGATTCAAAACGCAAGGGTATATGTTGATTCATTTATTTCAAGTCAATCAGAAGCTGGTAATCTAATTATTCCAATTGAGCATGGTGATTATGAATGGAATCGAATTGAGTGCGAGATTGGTACTCTTATCAATTCAAATACTGAAGGTCGAGCTAATGAATCTGATATTACAATATTTAATTCTGTTGGTAGCGCTATTCAAGATTTAGTCATATCAACTATAGTTATGGAAAAAAATTAAGTGGATAAAAATATATCTATACTATTATTAGATGACGGAAAAATATTTGAGGGCAAGTCATTTGGATTTAATGGGGAGACAATCGGTGAAGTATGTTTCAATACTGGTATGACCGGCTACCAAGAAATCCTAACAGACCCATCTTACTGCAAACAAATAGTAACAATGACCAGTCCCCATATCGGGAATTATGGCGTGAATGAAGAAGATGTCGAATCTAAGAAAATTCAGGTATCAGGATTTATAATTAAAGAAGAAACGTTAATCCCATCCAACTGGAGATCTGTAACATCAATTGGAGATTATTTAAGAACGAATAAAGTTGTTGGTATTCAGCATATTGATACACGGGAGCTAACTAGACATATTAGAGATAATGGTGCTATGAATGGCATTATTTCATCCACTGATGGTGATATTGATAGCTTAAGAGAAAAATTAAAAAAAGCACCATCAATGAATGGGCTTGATTTAGCCAAAGTTGTTAGCACAAAAAAAATCTATGAATGGTCATCTGATGGAAAATACAAGATTGCTGCAATTGATTATGGTATCAAGCATAATATTTTAAATCTTTTGACCGATAAAAATTGTAAGGTTACGGTCTTTCCTGCAAAAACATCAGCAAAAGAAATTCTAAAATTTAATCCCGATGGTATTTTTCTAAGCAATGGACCTGGTGACCCAGCCGCTGTAACATATGGCATTGAAATGGTGAAAGAGCTAGTTGGAAAAAAGCCAATATTTGGCATATGCCTTGGTCATCAGATTTTATCTCTAGCACTCGGAGCAAGTACGTTCAAACTTAAATTTGGCCATAGAGGAATTAATCATCCTGTAAAAAATATCTTATCTAACAACGTTGAAATTACTAGCCAGAACCATGGATTTGCTGTCGATCTAAATTCATTACCTGACAATGTTATCTCAACGCATATCAACCTAAATGATAATACAAGCGAAGGAGTTGAGTGTAAAGAGCTAAAGGCATTTTCTGTTCAATATCACCCCGAATCTAGTCCGGGTCCACATGATAGTAGATATTTATTTGATAAATTTATTGATTTGATCGAAGGGAATAAAATTGCCTAAAAGAGATGATATTAAATCAATCTTAATTATTGGAGCTGGTCCAATTGTGATTGGTCAAGCCTGTGAATTTGATTATTCGGGAACACAGGCTACGCAAGCCTTAAAGGAAGAGGGATATAGAATTATATTGGTTAATTCTAATCCAGCAACAATAATGACAGATCCAAACTTAGCAGATGCTACCTACATTGAACCCATAACAATTGATTATGTTGAAGCTATAATAAAAAAAGAGAAGCCTGATGCAATACTCCCTACGGTTGGCGGGCAAACCGCTTTAAATATTGCTATGGATTTACATCACGAAGGAATATTAGAGAAATATGGAATACAACTTATTGGCGCGCAGGTTGAGGCGATAAATAAAGCGGAGGACCGCGAACAATTCAAAGCAGCAATGGACGAAATTGGTATTGATACCGCGCAAGGGGGATTTGTGCATTCATGGGAGGAAGCCGAACAATTATTAGATACGATACAATTTCCAATTATTATACGACCATCATTCACCCTAGGTGGAACTGGAGGTTCCGTAGCATACAACTATGAAGAATTTCAGACATTAGTTGAAAATGGATTAAATGCTAGCCCAATTACAGAAGTATTGATTGAGGAATCATTATTAGGATGGAAAGAGTATGAACTTGAAGTTGTTAGAGATAAATCTGATAATGCGATAATTATTTGCTCGATTGAAAATATAGACCCTATGGGCGTACATACCGGTGATTCTATTACTGTGGCACCCTCAATGACACTAACAGATAAAGAATTTCAACTAATGAGAAATTGGTCCATTCAATGTTTAAGAAAAATTGGAGTTGAAACAGGAGGATCCAATGTCCAGTTTGCTGTTAATCCAGATACGGGTCGATGTATAATAATTGAGATGAATCCCAGAGTTAGCCGCTCATCAGCGCTTGCATCAAAAGCTACAGGATTTCCTATAGCAAAAGTTGCAGCTAAACTTGCAGTAGGATATACGCTTGATGAATTACCAAATGAAATTACGGGAAAAACCTTAGCAGCTTTTGAACCAACAATTGATTATGTAATTGTTAAAGTACCTAGGTTTGATTTTGAAAAATTTCCATCAGCCAGTGGGCATCTAGGAGTACAAATGCAGAGCGTTGGAGAGGTAATGTCTATTGGAAGAACATTTAGAGAATCTTTGCAAAAAGCATTTCGCTCATTGGAAGTTGGATTAAATGGGTTAGAGCCAAAAATTATCAAGGAAGACGATCCTGAGATTAGTAGAGCCCGTACACTAGATATGAATACTTTGCAGTATGCTACCAGTTTTAGATTATTGAAAGTTAGACAAGCTTTTTCGGAAGGAGCTTCCATTGATGAAGTTTTTCAATCTACAAAAATAGATCCATGGTTTTTATACCAAATAAAATATTTGGTTGATTGTAATTCTAATACATCAATGTTAGAATTAAAACAAAATGGATTTTCAGATGCCCAAATTTCAAAAATGTTAAACAAAACTGAACAGGAAATAAGATCTGAAAGAAAGAAAAATTCAATATTACCATCCTATAAGGTTGTAGATACGTGTGCAGCAGAATTTGTAGCAAAAACACCCTATTGTTATTCATCATATGATTCTGAAAATGAAATAACACCCCTGGAGGGAAAGAAGGTGATTATACTTGGAGGTGGTCCAAATCGTATTGGCCAGGGAATTGAATTTGATTATTGTTGTGTGCAGGCTGTATTTGGTTTACAGGATCAAAATTATAAAACGATAATGGTCAATTGTAACCCTGAGACGGTAAGCACTGATTTTGATTTGGTGGATAGGCTCTACTTTGAACCTGTAACATATGAAGATGTATTAAATATTGTGGAGTTTGAAAATCCTGATGGGGTTTTAGTGCAATTTGGTGGACAGACCCCTTTAAAAATAGCCAAAGCACTAGATAAAGCTGGCGTACCAATTATTGGCACATCTCCTAAGAATATAGACCTAGCAGAAGATAGAGAGAAGTTTGGGAAAATTTTAGATAAGCTCAATATTGAATGTCCAAAATATGGAACGGGCAGAACACTTGAAGAGGTTCTTATTATCGCAGGGAATATTGGTTACCCAATTTTAGCAAGGCCAAGCTATGTTCTAGGTGGTCGCGCTATGGAAATTGTTTATAGCAAACAACAACTAGTAGAGTATATTTCAAGAAATGCAGATGTTACTGAAGGTCATCCTATTTTAATTGATCAATTTCTTGAGGATGCCTTTGAATTTGATGTTGACGCACTTTGCGATGGTAAAGCAGTCCATATTGGCGCGATCATGCAACATATAGAAGAGGCTGGTATCCATTCGGGCGATTCTGCATGTGTATTGCCTCCATACAGAATTTCTTCAGATGCGATGAATGAAATAACAAGAATTACTGAAGATTTAGCATTAGAGCTCAATGTGGTTGGATTAATTAATTTGCAATTTGCTTATAAGGATGGAAAAATTTATGTATTAGAAGTTAACCCAAGAGCAAGTAGAACAACTCCATTCGTAAGCAAAGCAACGAATGTGCCCCTTGCTAGAATTGCTGCACAACTTGCAACTGGCGCCAAGTTAAAAGATTTTCAACTTAAGCAATGGGATAACATAGGTCATGTTGCAATAAAAGAAGCAGTACTTCCATTTAATAAATTTCCAGATGAATCAACATATTTAAGCCCAGAAATGAAATCGACAGGAGAAGTGATGGGGATTTCGCAATCAATGGGCGAATCATTTAGAAGGGCGTCTATTAGTGCTGGAAATAATATACCCCCAAAAGGAACAGTCTTTATTTCTGTAAATGATTCAGATAAGCTAGATATGATTCCTATAGCACGAGATTTATCAGAGTTAGGCTTTAAAATTATTGCAACTCATGGTACGGCTTCAGAATTGAATCAAAATGGAATGAATGTAAAATCAATATATAAAGTTGGTGAGGGCAGACCAAACGTTGTAGATGGAATCAAAAATGATGAAATAAATTTGGTTATCAATACTCCACTTGGAAAACAAGCAAGATATGATGAAGAATCAATCGGTAAGGCTTGTATTCAAAAAGGGATTGTATCTATTACAACACTATCGGGTGCAAATGCAGCAGTCAGAGCAATCAGAAGATCTAAAGATAAAATTCTTGTAAAATCTATCCAAGAGTATCATTCGTGATCTAGTAAATATTGAACAGCTTCAAGGTAGCCATCCTTACCTTTACCAGAAATCTTTTTCAAGCAGACATCGCTAATTACAGAAATAGATCGGAAATCCTCTCTTAAGTTAATATCAGATAAATGAACTTCTATTGTAGGAATATTGACCGATACGATCGCATCACGTATTGCATAAGAATAGTGTGTTAATGCACCAGGGTTAATTATGATTCCATTAAATTCATTAATAGAATTGTGAATTTCATCAATGATTAAACCTTCATGATTAGATTGAAACCAATCCATTGAATATTTATTGATATCTATATGATTATTAAGCCAATTTTCAATTTCTGAAAGGCTTTCAGTTCCATAGATGTCAGGCTCTCTGATCCCAAGTAAGTTTAAATTAGGGCCATTTATAATTTTAATTTTCATTTTAGTACCTTTAATGATTTACGGATTAATTCTTTGGAAATATCTGTAGCTATTTCAGTACTACCTAATCCATTGAGTAAAATAAAGCTCAGCTTACCATTTTGGTACTTTTTATCAAAATTGATAAATTGAATAATTTGATCATAATTAAGTTTATCTAATTTAGGTAGAGGGAGTTTATTTATTAGTTCAATCATAAAATTATACTCATCATTATTTATTAATGATTTTTCTTTTGAAATCCATGATGCACACTTCATTCCATAGCTGATCGCTTCACCATGTCTGATATTATCGTACCCTATATGAGACTCTAAAGCATGTCCAATTGTATGCCCAAAATTTAATATTCTTCTTAGGTCCTTCTCTTTTTCATCTGCTGATACAACATCAGCTTTTATCTCACAACATCTTTCAATTGCAATAGAATAGGGAAAGTTATTTAAGTCATCAATCCATTCATTTAGATTTTTTAAAAATATACTATCTTTTATTGCTCCATATTTGATTATCTCTCCAATTCCAGATATAGTTTCATCTACAGGAAGAGTAGATAATAATTGTGGATCAATCAGTACAGCGTCTGGTTGGTAAATGGTGCCAATTATATTTTTTGTTCTTAAATAGTTCAATCCGGTTTTTCCGCCAATAGAAGAATCAACCATTGCTAGCAATGTTGTTGGGATTTGGTAGTATTTAATTCCTCTTAAATATGTTGATGCTACAAAACCTGCGATGTCTCCAACGACACCACCACCTAGCGCAAGAATAATTGATGATCGGTCACAGTTAGATTCGAGTAGTTTTGAAACTATTTGCATATATATTTTTATATCCTTGGAGCTTTCACCCTCGTCAATCATAATTTTCTTTACATTGAATCCATTATCATTAAGCTGGTTGTATAGATCATTTCCATAATGCTTCATTATGGATTGTTGTGAAATAATTATCCATTGTTGATTAGTATTCTTCTTTTTCAAAAGCATTGCCAATGAATTAATTAAACCATCCTCAATGATTATTGAATATGATCTATTACCGAGACTCATTGGTATCTTTTTCATAATTTATAAAACTCCAATTATACAATCTGTGATTTGTTTTTTTGATTTATTGTTGATTTCAATTATTTGATCTGCCAAATTATAGTATAAATCTTTTCTTTCTTTCCATATTTGCTCTAATTGATCTTCAATAATTACATCTTTTAGAAGAGGCCTATTATTTTCACTGCGTAAACGATCAGCTAGTACATTAATATTGGATAATAATAATAAGCATTTTCCATTTTGTTTAATAAAGTCACGATTCTTTTTTTTCAAAACTATGCCTCCACCACATGCTACAATAGAATTAGTAGATTGTTCTAATATCAGGGATTCTATTTCACGAAAGCCTTTTTCGCCATGCTTATCAAAGATATTGTTTATTGGCATATTAAAATGTTTTTCTACCTCTTCATCCGTATCTACAAAATTGATTTTCATAGTAGTCGATAATAATTTACCAATTGTTGATTTACCCACGCCCATCATACCTATTAAAAATATGTTATTCAATACTCTGCCGTAGCTTTCATATGTGACTTTAACTGCTTCATACTATCTCCACCAAATTTTTCTAGTAAAGCGTCTACCAGTGAAATACATAACATACTTTCTGAGATTATAGAGGCTGCTGGGACCGCGCATGAGTCTGTTCTTTCCTTATGCGCATCTTTTTTATCATGAGTGTCTATATCTACGGATCTTAATGGTTTAATTAATGTTGATATAGGTTTCATAGACATCCAAAGAATTATTGGTTGCGCATTACTCATGCCACCCTCAATTCCTCCAGCATTATTGCTATATCGAGTATATTTATTACCATCATGACCAATTTCATCATGCACTTTGCTACCAAATTGACTCGCACTATGAAATCCACTACCAATTTCTATTCCCTTAAAAGCATTTATACTCATCATCATTGAGCTAATACGTGCTTGTAGTTTATGGTTCCATTGAGTGTAGGACCCTAGACCGTATGGAAGCCCCGTTGCTATAACTTCAAATACACCACCTACAGAATCGCCAGATTTCTTTGCATCATCGATTACCTTAATCATATCACCTTCCGCTTTTTTATTTAAGCATCTTACCGGTGAGCTATCCGCAGCTATATTTAGTTCATTTGGATTCATTTCATATTTTGTTTGATCTTTAATATCATGTATTTGCACTACTCTACTACCAATGTTTATCCCTACATCCTCAAGTAGCTTTCTACATATTGTTCCCAATGCTACTCGCATTGTTGTCTCTCTAGCGCTTGATCTTTCAAGAACATTTCTAATATCATCAAATCCATATTTATGGATCCCCGCAAGATCAGCATGCCCAGGCCTTGGTAGCGTAACACGCTTGATTTTTTTATCTACTGGCTCAACTGACATTTTATCCGTCCAGTTATCCCAGTCTAAATTTTTCACTAAAATTCCAATAGGGGAGGCAAGCGTTTTTCCGTGCCGCACACCACACCAAATCTCAGCATGATCTTTTTCAATTTTCATACGACCGCCTCTACCATGACCCATTTGACGGCGCTTTAATTCATGATCAATATATTCTTCTGTGATTTCTAGGCCTGCTGGCAATCCATCTAAAATTCCTAATAAACCTTTTCCGTGAGATTCTCCAGCAGTCAAAAATTGTAGTCTTTTTAACATAGCTCTGATTTTAAAACCTTTTTTATTTGTTTGAATTGAATTCTATTGATGATATTATCATTTTCCCATATTTCAGCTGAAGCTAGCCCCTGATAAATAAACATATCAAGACCCCCAATAGTATGCGCACCTTTCTTTCTGCATAATTCCATCCACTTTGTTTCAATAGGATTATAGATTGTATCAATTATGATTTGATGTTTATGTATCTCTTTAATATTAAATGGTAATAATTCTATTTTTGGCCACATTCCAATAGGTGTACAATTAATAATTAAATCAGGAATTTCAATTATGTTATTTTTAATACCATATGAATTAATCCAGTTATCGAGATTTCTTTTTTTATTATTAGATCGATTAAATATGTTGATAGATTTTGCCTTAGACTGAATTAACGTATATGCTATTGCTTTAGCCGCGCCACCAGCCCCAATAATCAAACAATTTTTATCTTTAATATCTACATCATTATTAATCATGGCATATTTAAATCCGAGCCAATCAGTATTGAATCCTTTTTGGTCCATTACGCAATTAACCGCTCCAATTTCGCTGGCTATATTATCTAAAGATTTCAAATAAGGTAAAATAGACTCTTTATGAGGTATGGTTACATTATAAAATTTTATCTGATTATTTGATACAAATGATGAAAGCCCAGATTTTGCTATTTGCTGTTTCTTGTAACTAATAAGTGTACCAATTTGGCTATATATCTCATTATGTAATAATGGGCTTAGGCTATGGCTAATAGGATCTCCAATGACTGCATATTGTTTCATTGCAAGAGACTTTCTAATGTTGAATCAAATTCGGGAAAAGAAATTGCTGCACAGGAATTATTATCTAATTGAACATTACCTGAAGTAATGAGAGATGCAATTTTAAAGGTCATTGCGATTCGATGATCATCGCAAGTTTCTATTGATGCACCATGAAGCTTTGTTGGTCCCTCTATAGTAAAACCATCAGAAAGCTCCTGAATATTTGCTCCCATTCGTGCAAGGTTATTGCAGATTGTAGATATTCTATCAGATTCTTTTACTCTTAATTCTTTTGCACCAGTAACAGTTGTTATTCCTTTTGCCTGCGTTGCCATTACTGCTAGAATTGGCAATTCATCAATAATTGATGGAATATCCTCCCGAGCAATTGTTGTAGCCATTAGTTTTTGATGGGAAACTTTTATGTTGCCAATTATTTCTCCATTTTCAATCCAATTATCTAGATATTCTATTTTGCACCCCATTCGCTTAATTGCCTCAATAAAACCAGTTCTAGTTTTATTTAATAATATTCTGTTCAAAACTAATGTTGAATCTGGAATTAAGATTGCTGCGGCAATAAAAAATGAAGCAGTAGAGGGGTCTGATGGTATCGTAAAGTTTAATGGTTTAAAGTCATTGCTAAATGAAATAACTGTCTTCATATTATCGCTATTTATTGTGGCCCCTATGTTATTTAGCATAATTTCAGAGTGATTTCTTGATATATTTGGCTCGGTAAATGTTGTGGAACCAATTGCGCCTATTCCGGCAAATAGTATGCATGATTTGATTTGAGCACTAGCAATAGGTGATTCATAATTGATTCCTTTTAATTTGCTTTTTCGAATATCAATAGGCGATTTATAATTATTGCTTGATATATTAAGCCCCATTTTTTTTAATGGATTAATAACCCTCTTCATGGGTCTATTTGATAAAGATTCGTCTCCAATTAGAGTAGCATTAATTCCTTGACCAGATAGCAATCCAATAAGCAGGCGCATTGTTGTTCCAGAGTTTCCGCAATCAAGTGAAACATTGGGATCCTTTAGCATCCCACCATTAACAAAAAGCCCTTCTGGCCCATTGCTGAACTGAATGCCACAATTAGCTAAACAAGATATCGTAGAAGCAACGTCTTTACCGCTTGAAAGGTTTCGTATTTCTGATTTTCCTTTTGCCAAGGAAGCAAGCATAACCGCTCGATGGGATATAGACTTATCTCCAGGAAGATTTAAATTTCCATTAATTATCATTATTGTTTAACTCATCAGCTATTAGAAAAGCAAGTTCAATGGCTTGATTTGCATTCAATCGTGGATCGCAGTGTGTATGATAGCGGTCTTTTAAATCTGATTCAGAAATTTCATCAATCCCACCAGTGCATTCTGTAACATTTTGTCCCGTCATTTCAAGATGTATACCGCCAAACCAAGAGCCCTGTGAATTATGAATTTGAATATTTTTCTTTACCTCAAATAAAACCTCTTCAAATGGTCTTGTTTTAGTACCATCACCGCTCTTTACGGTATTGCCATGCATAGGATCACATGACCATACTACGCTTCGGCCTTCATCTATAATTCTTTTTATCAATTTTGGAAGATGTTTATCAACTTTATCATTTCCATATCGTGCAATTAATGTAATTTTTCCTGAGTCGTTATTAGGGTTTATTTTATCCAATATATTCATTAGATCATCATGGTCTAATGATGGACCGCACTTGATTCCTATTGGGTTTTGAATGCCTGAACAAAATTCAACATGTGCACTATTTTCGAATCTAGTTCTATCGCCAATCCATACAAAATGTGCTGATGTATCATATATATCGCCTGTTGTTGAATCTACTCTTGTTAATGCCTGTTCGTATGGGAGAAGTAAGGCTTCATGGCATGTATAATAATCGGTTTTACGCAATTGAGGTGTGTTTTCAGATGTTACACCAAGAGCATCCATAAAATTTAAACTCTCCTGAATTTTATTAGCCAATTTTCTATATCTTTCATATTCCGATCCAGATTTTAAAAATCCCATATTCCATGAATTAACATGTCGAAGGTCAGCGTACCCACCATCGGCAAAAGCTCGAAGTAAATTTAGCGTTGATGCTGCTTGCGAATATGCTTTAAGCATTCTATCGGGGTTGGGTTTGCGCAAAATTTCATCAAATTCAATACCATTAATAATGTCGCCTTTGTAGCTTTCTAATTTTTGGCCATTTCGTTCTTCAATTGCACTGCTTCTTGGCTTTGCAAATTGCCCTGCCATTCTTCCCACTTTAACAATTGGAAGATTTGTTCCAGAGGTAAGTATGACAGCCATTTGCAGTATTACTCTAAATGTATCTCTAATATTATCGGCGTGAAACTCAGAGAAGCTTTCTGCGCAATCGCCACCCTGCAATAAAAAACCATTTCCTTCAGCAACATTTGCTAGTGACTTACGTAATGATCTTACTTCCCCCGCAAAGACGAGAGGAGGGAAGCCCTTTAGTGTATCCAGAACTCTATCCAAATGTTTAGTATCCTTATATTCTGGAATATGTAGTGCTTTATATTTTTTCCAGCTATCTAATTGCCACATTGTCTAATTCCTTTAATTGTTCATCAAGTGATTCTGTTGATTGTCGTAATTTTGAAATTATTTTCATAGTATAGGGATTATATATTTGGAGGTCTGTATAAAGATCCCAGGTATCGTTACATGTTTGTTCAACTAGATCTAATAGATCTTTAAATCCTTGTGTATCAATTGGTGTTTTATCAATGCCAAATTGCTTTAACATCCTTCCAAGAAAATGAGTAACGCCCTGGCTTTTTGCCGCAAGCCTATCATGCTCATCAGGTGACATTTTTATAATATCAACATTCTGATTAGTGAAAAATTCTTTCCATATATTAAATTGGTTATTGATATCATTTACGCTGTGCATCATCATTTTCAATTTATTATTTGTTAAAAATGAATCAGGTCCAAACATGGGATGCGTAGCAATAATACCAATATCTGCTGAAAGATAATTTGTCATTATTTCTACTGGATATGACTTTACGGAGCAAACATCAATTATAGTCGTACCGCTTTTTAATCTAGGGGCTATATCAATAATTAATGATTTAAAATGACGGATTGGAACTGCTATAAAAATAACCTCTTCATTTATTATTTTTTCTATATCACAAAACTCAACACCAGGTAATGAGGTATTATTCTTAATATCAAAAGCAGAAACCTTGTACCCCTTTTGTAAAATACTTGCAAGCACTTTACCAAATCTTCCCAATCCAATTATTCCAATACTCTTCATAATGTCTACAGCTTCTTAACTCCTAGAAATAAAGTGAGGTTATGCTTCAGATCGTGAATACTTTCCTGTAATATTTCTAAATCATATAATTCTGCACATGCTTTATTTGCAATAACACCTGCAGTTTTAGGTAGCTTTCCTTCAGATAGCCTTCGCGCTGACTCGGCCGTGTCATCTTCTTCAATTAAAGGTCTCGTCCAAAAATGTTCACTCAAAAAATCTTTACATTGACGTAAAGCTTGTTGGTGGGAGTGTATTTCAGTAATGTCACCTACATTCATACCTGCAATACCCAGCAAATTTTGATCAACCGGTATATGGAACATCTCAATTATTGAACATCGATATCTCGCAAGCGCCTCAACGCTTTCAATCACTACGCCACCTTGTGCATTTTCCATTGCAATAACTCCATAATCAGTTTCATCTGATTCTAATCCCCCTAATACGCTTTCCGAGGAAATCTGGTAAACAATATTAAAATCATCTATTCCATGATTCATAGCAAACTGGGTTGCAGCTTGTTCAGAAAAACTTCCTTTTCCACCTTGTATTCCTATTGATTTCATTTATAACCTTTCACTTTTATGTAAAAAAAAACCCCGATCATGATCGGGGTTTTGAATAATCAGTGTATAGCAGGGTATACCTGGGATTACAAAACCCTCTCCCGAGTAAAAAAGAAATAGCTGCCATAATAATTTTTTGTTATTATATAATTCATAGGCCTGATATTAAACATTCCAGTCATTGATACCAACTTTATTTTTTTTTCTCTTGAATCAGCTTTGAAACATTAAATATTTGAATAAAAATTGATTTAATATGTTCTTTGTCAATCGTACTAAATTTATTAACCAATCGGTTAATTATTTGTTTTTCCCTATCAGTATCTAGTATTTCACTATTTGAATTTTGTTTAATAGAACCAATTTTATCTGATAATTCGAAACGCTTAACTAGCAGATCAAGGATTTTATCATCATAATCATCAATTTTACTTCTTAGCTCATCGATTTTATTTTTTGTATTCATTCAAAAAAATACAAATTACTATTATAACTGTGAAAACATATTTAATTAAATTTTTAGTAGAAACACAGTAATTTTAATTAATATGAGTACACAATATAAGCGAGTTGCATTTCACACTATGGGGTGCAAATTAAATTATTCAGAATCTTCCATGATCTCTAGAGACTTTGTCAATCAAGGATTTAAAAAGGTAGATTATAAAGACATCGCAGATATCTATGTATTAAATACATGTTCAGTTACTGAAAATGCTGATAGAGAAGCTAGAAAGCTAATTCGTCAAGCCAAGCGTAAAAACCCAAATGCCACAGTTGCAGTAATGGGATGCTATGCTCAATTAAATCCAAATGAAATTGCACAAATCCAAGGAGTAGATTTAGTGCTTGGCGCAGAAAATAAATTTAATCTACTTGATCAGCTTGATAAATTAGATTTAAATGGAACACCCAAAGTTGTTCGCTCAGATATAATACGTGCAAATTCATTCATCCCTTCCTATTCTTCTAAAGAGAGAACACGATCTTATTTAAAAATTCAAGATGGCTGTGATTATACCTGCTCTTTCTGCACTATTCCTTTAGCTAGAGGAAAAAGTAGAAGCGATACAATAGCTAACACATTAGAGCTTGCTAGACAAGCCTTGGAAACTGGAGCACGTGAAATTGTATTAACAGGAGTAAATGTTGGTGATTTTGGTAAAATCCACAATGAATCCTTTTTTGAATTAATTCAACAAATAGATGATTTACCATTTGATCGTATTAGGATTTCATCGATTGAACCCAATCTATTAACTGATGAAATAATTAAATTTTGCGAATCATCAAAAAAATTCATGCCGCATTTTCATATACCATTGCAATCAGGCTCAGATAAAATTCTTAGTTTAATGAGAAGAAGATATAAAAGAGATCAATATAAACATTGTGTATCTACGATAAAAAAATATATGCCGGATGCAGCAATAGGAGCAGATGTAATCGTTGGGTTCCCAGGTGAATCAGATAATGATTTTATTGAATCGGTTCATTTTATAGATGAATTAGATATTTCTTATTTACATGTGTTTACGTATTCAGAAAGACCCAACACCGATGCAATAAATAAAGATAATACAGTTGACAAAAAAACTCGATCAAGAAGAAGCGCTATGTTAAGAGATTTATCTTATAAAAAACTTTCAAAGTTTTATGATCAATATATTGGTTCCTCAAGATTTGTATTATTTGAAAGCATGAAAAACGGCAAAGCAATAGGGCACACGGACAATTATATTTTAGTTTCTACTGATGTTGATAGTTCCGCAATTAATTCTATTCAAAATGTTAGGCTAAATCAGAATCAAGGAAGCCTAGTAAATGGAGAATTAGACCTATAGAATCATTTTATCTGCGCTAATATTTCATCCCAGAAAATTATTCTAGCCTGCATAGTGTTTTTTGCAGCGTGAGCTGCCTCAGACCATTTTGAATCATCCTTTCCGCAAAGTTCTTTAATCATTTTTAATGCAGCAGGGCCATGTTCATCTTCATCCATACCAATATGTCGATCTAAATAGTAAGCAAAACTCTTTAGTCTACCTTTTAAGTCCTGATCTATTTTTTTTACTATCGATCTAAACATATTAGGAATCACCTCTTCTCTGCCAAAAGTGAACATAGCTGCAACAACATGTACGGGTGCATTTTCTAACATTGAAAATGTTTTACTTACGAACTTTGAGGCAGGCTCAGGGGCATTGCTGTTTGCTAGGGCGCTTTCAATTCCATTATTTAATTTTGATAAAAATATTTCAATAGGTTTCGTATTAGCACCTGATTCTTCCATAGCTTGATAATACATTTCAAAATGACTTGAATAATCACCATAAATATTTATATCCGTTTCTTCTTCTGTAACAATTTCATTCAACAATCGCGCTGGAGTGCCACCGTTCTTGGGGATCCAAGGGATATCTGTACATGTTAAATTTGTTTGAAGTGTTTTTAGTATAGACATGAAATCCCAAACTGCAAAAATATGATTTTCCATAAAAATATGTAGGTGATTTATATCATTAATTGAGTTATAAATCTCGTGGTTAAATAGATTATCCCTTTCTCTTTGAGTAATATCAAGAATCTTTAGGATGTCATTTTTTAAAAAATTGAACACAGGAGTGGTTTTATAATTATGATTTATTATAAGTATCGATTGGAGGGCAAGTACAAATTAAATTTCTATCACCGTGAGCATTATCTACTCTACCAACACTGGGCCAGTATTTATGTTCTTTGAGCCATTCAGCAGGATACGCAGCTTTTTCTCTTGAGTATTTATGATCCCAATTATCTGATACTATAGAAAGCGCAGTATGGGGAGCATTCTTCAATGGATTGTCATCTTTATCTAATTTCCCATTTACTACATCATCAATCTCTTCTTTAATTAATAACATTGCATCACAAAATTTATCTAGTTCTGACTTTGATTCGCTTTCTGTTGGTTCAATCATTAATGTACCGGGTACAGGCCAAGACATGGTTGGGGCATGAAATCCATAATCTATTAATCTTTTTGCTATATCCTCATCGGTGATACCTGTTTCATTTTTTAACTCTCTTAGATCAATAATAAACTCATGAGCTGAGGTTCCATTCACACCTCGAAATAAAACCTTAAAATCATTTTCAAGTCTTTTTGCCATATAATTAGCATTCAAAATAGCAATTTGAGATGCCTTTTTTACTCCTTCGCTACCAAGCATAGAAATGTAACCCCATGAAATAGGTAATATCCCAGCACTACCAAAAGGAGCAGCGGAGACTGCTGAAATTGATTTTGAATTATTATTAAGAATTGGATGCCCAGGTAGGTAAGGAGAAAGATGTTCTGCAACACAAATTGGCCCCATACCTGGCCCACCACCACCATGAGGTATGGCAAATGTTTTATGAAGATTTATATGGCAAACATCTGCACCAAAATCACCCAATCTTGTCAGGCCTACCATAGCATTCAAATTAGCACCATCTAAATAGACCTGCCCACCATAGGAATGAATTATTTCACATATGTCAGAAACTGATTCTTCGAAAACTCCATGGGTGGATGGATAGGTTATCATTAAGGCAGATAATTTATCTTTATTTGCATTTGCCTTTTCTTTTAGGTCTTCAAGATCAATATTACCGGAGCTATCGCATTTTATTACTATGACATCCATTCCGGCCATCACTGCACTAGCAGGATTAGTCCCGTGTGCAGATTCTGGTATTAAACAGACAACCCTATCATTATCGCCATTATTTCTATGATAGGCTCTTATCACCATAAGGCCTGCATACTCACCTTGTGCACCTGAGTTAGGTTGTAATGAACAGGAATGAAGGCCTGTAATATCTACTAACCATTTAGAAAGAGAATCAAAAAGTTTATAATAGCCCTTAGTTTGCTCTTGAGGTGCAAAAGGATGTATCGCGTTAAACTCTGGCCAAGATATAGGAATCATCTCTGCAGCTGCATTTAGTTTCATAGTGCATGAGCCTAACGAAATCATACTAGTAGTTAAGCTTAAATCTTTTGATTCTAATCTTTTAAGGTATCGCATCATTTCAGTTTCAGATTGGTATGAATTAAATACCTCATGTAATAAATATTGAGTACTTCTAGTTTTGGTTAATTTGAATTTATATTTTGATTTAAACTGAATTTTAAATGACTTAAGAATTTCATCTATATCTGAATCATTAGTAGTCTCATCAATCGCTATGCCAATATTACCGTTATCAAATTTCCTAAAATTCAGGTTTATTTTTTCTAAGTCCAATTTTTTTCCATTTAAATCAATACGTATGGTATCAAAAAATTGATCATGAACAATATTATAGCCGCCATTTGCTAATGCGGTTGCTAGTTTTCTAGCATTGTCATGGACACTTTGAGCAATTTCATAAATTCCTTTTGGACCATGATATACTGCATACATTCCTGCGATCACAGATAGTAAAACTTGAGCAGTGCAAATATTTGACGTTGCTTTATCTCTTCTTATATGTTGTTCACGTGTTTGTAGCGCCATTCGTAGTGCTTGATTATCATATGAGTCCTTTGATAATCCAATTATTCTTCCAGGCATTTTTCGCTTGAAGTCTTCTTTTGCAGCTAAGAAGGCAGCATGGGGACCACCAAACCCTAAAGGCACTCCAAATCTTTGCGAGTTTCCAACTGCTATATCTGCATCAAAATGTCCTGGATCAGGGATAATTGCTAGGCTTAATAAGTCAGTAGCTACTGTAACATAAGCACCAGATTTATGGGCTTTTTCACAAATCTCCCTATAATCAAAAACCTTACCATCAGTAGTAGGGCACTGAATTAGATACCCAAAAGCTTGATCTGTAAAAATAAAATTGTTTGGTGATTCAATAGCTACTTTAATTCCAATTGGTTCAGCACGAGTTTTGATTACATCAATAGTTTGAGGATGGCAATCATCTGCCACAAAAAATTTATTTCCATTTTTTGAGGACCGATACATTAAAACCATTGCTTCTGCTGCTGCAGTTGCCTCATCAAGGAGAGATGCATTAGCAATTTCCAGTCCTGTCATATCGGTAACCATGGTTTGAAAATTAAGCAAAGCTTCTAATCTTCCTTGTGAGATTTCAGCTTGGTAGGGTGTATAAGCTGTATACCAACCTGGATTTTCAAGAATATTTCTAAGAATTACTGGCGGAGTAATTGTTCCATAATAGCCCATACCAATAAATGATTTAACAATTTTATTTTCACTAGCAATAGATTTAATAGTTTCTAAAAATTCATTTTCACTAAGTCCATCACCTAAATCCAATTTGTTTTTAATTAAAATATTTTCTGGAATAGTTTTATTGATCAATTCATCAATAGATGAAAATCCAAGCAAAGATAGCATCTCGCTAATATCCTTATTATTTGGACCAATATGTCTACGGGAAAAATGTTGTGTGGAGTGATGCGCCATTATATTATTTATTTAATAATGATTTATAGTATTTATCAAAAGCAGCTAGCAAACTTTCCTGACCTGAGTATGGAGCTGGACTATATTTTTTAGATTGAATTCCTAATTGAGACAGTTCACAAATATGCCAATCCTGTTTATTAGTTGTATCCCAAAAATCGATCGCTTCTTTTATATTATACTTGTTTGAAGTAGCTGCATCTTTATGAAACAACCATGAACATGTAACTTCACATTGATCAATGCCACGTGGCCAAACGGTATGATACATTACATAATCAGGGTGTAAGCTTAATAACATATTTGGAGAAATTGTATAATAATAGACACGATCCAAATCTTTATCAGCCAAATTTTTTAATGGAGGGGAACATAGAGCTCCTGAAGAAGTAACGCTTTCTTTATTTTCATTCAGGTTCATGTACCCGCCTAAAAATGGTCCTTCAAATAAATCATTACGACCCCCTAAGTATGGAGTAATAGCTGCAAGTTGAGGGTGTATAATTGGGCAGTGGTAGCATTCAGAATAATTTTGAATTACTAGTTTCCAATTTCCTTTCACCTGGTATGTTTTGCTTTCCATTGAAATTAAGTTTGAGATATTCCAGTTTTTAAACTTTGTATCTATAGGTGAAAATAGTTTTTGAAAAGATTCGGGCTTATCATCAAAATTAATAAAGATAAATCCCTCCCATTCTGCGATTGCTACGGGGTAGAGTGGATAATCATTTTTTTTAAAACCCTTAACTGAATCCATGTGGGGTGCACCAACTAATTCACCAGAAAGATTCCAAGCCCATCCATGATAGCCGCACTGGATTGACTTTGAAAATTTACCTTCAGTTTTTTCACAGATACGAGTTCCACGATGTCTACAGACATTTGTAAATGCTTTTATAGATTTTTTTGAATCCCTTAATATAATAGCGCTTTCAGTTCCTATATTGATTACTTTGTAATCACCTTGTTTAAATAGCTCTTTGGATCGACCAACACAGACCCATTTCTTTAAAAAAATATTTTCATATTCTTTACTCAAAATTTCAGGATTTATATAATAATTCCGCTCAAGCGTGTGGGATCCTTTTTCAAGTGTTTCAGCTGTTTTTTTATATTTCATTTTTTTAAAACTTCTTGCGCTGCGTTATAGCCATTGGCTCCATGTATGCCACCACCTGGATGGTTTCCAGGACCGCAGAGATAGAGATTTTCAATAGGGGTTTTGTATTGTGCAGTACTAATCGTTGGGCGCATAAACATAAATTGATCTAATGTCATCTCTCCGTGATTCAAATTACCCTCAGTTAGGCCAAATTCATTTTCAAGATCTAGCGGAGATAAAAAGCTTGACCCTTCTACGCTTGAAGAGAAACCAGGAGATACTTTTTCAATAGCTTCTACTATATTTTTCATCAAATCATTTTTTAATTCGTCAGACCATTGATTATTCCTTAATTGATAAGGATAATATTGAACAGATGTTGATAAGACATGTTTGCCTTGCGGAGAAAAATTATTATTTATCAATGATGGTATTGTAAACTCAATATAAGGATTATCTGCAGGGTAACCATATTTAACACCATCGGAAGCACGCTCTAAATATTCTATCGATGGATTTATTGAAAATAAGGTTATCATTTTTTCCTCAGGGATATTATTAATTTTTGGAAGTTTATTTAATGCGAAGTGCACCCTTGCAGTACTCCCACGATATCTAATATTATTCAATTGTCTTTGAAAATTAGGACTCAGTTTTGATGCACCTATTAATTTCATAAAAGTATTATTTGGATCTAGACCCGATACTATTGTTTCAGCTTTGATTTTCTCACCATTATCAAGGGTAGCGCCATTACAAGAACCGTTATCAACATCAATTGAAATAACTTTAGCTGAGCATCGTATTTGCGCGCCAAAATCTTCTGAGCTTTCTTTCAAAATCAAAGCTAATTTTTCGGTACCACCTTTTATAAAATGTGCATTATGAAAGACACCATTTGCATGTACATGCTGATGTAAAAGATTATAACCTGTACCAGCAGCATATGGACCAAATGAATGGTGGTGAATCCCTGAAGTTGATATTGCGCTCCGCAATAATTCATTTTCAAACCATTCATCAACAAGTTCTGGCATCATCATTGGTGCAACGCGCAATAGATCTACTACTCCACGAGTTCCATGTTTGCGAACCGGTCCTAAGATAGATCGCATCTTAAGAAGTTCTTTTAAGCCTACATTAGGTAGGCTGGGCGGTGTTAGTTCATAAATTTTTTCAAGGAATTGAGTTAGTTTATTTATATAAGAAGTGAATTCATTCCATTTTTCAGAATCTTCTTTAGAGTATCTAGCAATTGATGCCGCTGTTTTTTTAGGATCTAAATAAAATTCAATCTGTTCTCCATTATTACCAAGAGCAGTACGAACAATATCAGGTTGTATTAATTGTAACCCTTTGGATTTTAAATCTAGCTTTTTCAATATCCGTGGATCGATCCATTTAATTGTATCATTGATTGTGTTGCATTTGAACCCAGGTACAAATTCATTAGTAGATGCTAATCCGCCAATTTTATCCCTCGATTCAAGTACTTGAACGCTTTTGCCAGCTTTACTTAATATGCATGCTGTCACTAAACTGTTGACTCCTGAACCAATAATTATTACATCAAATTTATTCATTTCCATACGCCTAAAATCTTTTTTGCAGCCATTTCGCCAGGCGAACCAGTTATACCACCACCAGGATGAGTGCCTGATCCACACTGAAAATAATTTTTTATAGGGGTGGTATAGTCAGCCCATTTTACTGCAGGGCGGAGAGAAAATAATTGTTGTAGTGTTAATTCTCCATGAAAAATATTTCCTTCAGTAAGTCCAAAAGTAGATTCTAGATCTGCTGGCGTAAGAACTTGTCGATGTAAGATTATGTCTTTAATGTTTGGGGCATATCTTGCAATCGTATTGATAACCGCATCTCCAAAGTCCTCTCTTTTTTGATCATTCCA
>JAYZHP010000045.1:0-9409 GCA_036166415.1 Fidelibacterota bacterium
TCGTTATTATATTGATCCCAAAGGGAATGAAAATATGAATAGTAATAATTTTAATATAATTACGGTAGAAGCTGAAGAAGGCGTATCGCAAATAGCCCAACAATTAATGACCAATCAAACATAATCATGAAAAAAATATCCATTATTTTCCTTTTGATTCCTTTTTTGGTTAGCCAAGAACCTGCGCCGATTAAATCAGGGGTTGCCCCTTATCAGAATGAGTACACAAATGAATATGATGTATTAAGCTATGATCTAGAGATTGGATTGGGTGAAAGTTCAGATGAAATCGCTGGCAATGCAAGTATTACGATAACTTTAAAAGAAAATATTGATAAGATACCATTAGATTTTACTGGTCTTAGTATTCAAAATATCTTGATAAATAATTCCAGGGTAAACTACAATTATACAAAGGGAAAGATCTTTATAGATTCGAAAAAGTATAAAGCAAATCAAACACTAACAATTAATATTGCATACAGCGGGAAACCCGACGATGGTTTAATTATAGGGGAAAATGTACATGGAAACCGGTCTGTCTTTGCAGATAATTGGCCAAACAGAGCTCGCTTTTGGTTTCCATCTAAAGATCACCCCAGCGATAAGGCTACGGTTAGTTTTACTATTCATGCCCCATCTAAATGGAAAGTTATAGCAAATGGCGCTCTAGTAGAAAAGCCGAAGACTTCAACACTAGATGCAATTGGCCCAAAGGAATCAAGGCGTACCTGGAAATGGAAGTCTACTGTTCCAATACCAACCTATAATATGGTGATTGGTGCTGCTGAAATGGATATAACAACATTGGGTGTAGCCAATTTTGCTTATTCCCCTTCATCTTTAAGAGCCGATGGTAGTATTGAGGTTTCTAATTGGACTTTTCCTGAAGATACTGAAAAATCCAGCCCTTCATTCATGCGTTCAGTTGAAATGGTTAATTTCTTTTCAACAAAAATTGGACCATATCCTTATGAGAAATTAGCAAACGTCCAATCTTCAACGCGCTTTGGTGGGATGGAGAATGCGTCGGCTATATTTTATTCTCAAGGAGCAATTGCAAAGGGCAGAAATATAGAGGGCACGGTTTCACATGAGATTGCCCATCAATGGTTTGGAGATTCAGTCACGGAAAAAGAATGGTATCATTTATGGCTGTCCGAAGGTTTTGCAACTTATTTCGGAGCGCTTTTTTTTGAACAGATTGATGGTAAAGATAATTTTAATGAAAGAATGGAGAAAAGCAAAAATAGAATTCTTCAATCTAAAGCTACCAATAGACCTATTGTCGATTATGAAGTCAGGGATTTATTCAAATTATTGAATTCAAATAATTACCCCAAAGGCGCATGGGTATTGCATATGTTAAGGGGATTAGTGGGAGATGAAATATTCTTTAAAGGGGTTTCAAAGTATTATGCTCACTATAATAACAAAACGGCATTGACTAGTGATTTTATGGGGGTTATGGAAGAGGTCTCAGGAAAAGATCTCAAATATTTTTTTGATCAATGGATTTTTAGCCCTGGATATCCAATTATAGAAATTGAACAAAATTGGTATCCTAAAAAAAATGGAAAAGGCAAAACAATAGTTACTATTAATCAGACTCAAAAGAAAGAGTGGCCCACATTTGTTTTTGAAAGTCAATTATGCTGGGACAATAATGAATGCATACCAATAAAAGTCGATCAGAAAACCCAATCATTTGATATAATTTCAAGCATGAAACCTGATTCAATTTACATTGACCCAGAACAGTGGATCTTAAAAGAGGTTCAAAATTAAATGCAGCGATACATTATCGCTTTATCATTAATTATTGTTTATTCATGTGGCGAGCCATGGGAGTCGGTTTTATTTCCAGAAGAAGATGTCATAGAAGTAGTGCTGATTGACACGATTGCACCAACCATAGGAGGCATACAGGTTCATAAGCCATATGCAATTAATGATGCAGAAATTTCAGTTTGGGCGCAAGATGATATAGATATAGACCGCGTTATCTTTTTCGTTAATGATGAAAAAAGATCGGTTCAATATGGCAGCGGGAATCAACCGGAAACATATAGGTTCTTATGGACAGGTTCAGCGAACCTTACAGGGCAATATAAATTAGGAGCGATGGCAATTGATAAATTCAATAACTATGCTGAAACCGAAAGCATGGTTAGGATTGAAGATTTAAGATAAAATTTATTTTCTGGCATAGTTACATAGAGAGATGAAAAAATGATGAACTGGTTTAAAACATTTGATAAAAACTATCCTTTTGTAGTTATTGTTATGTTATTATTGTTTGGCGGTTTATTGATTTACTTGCGCGCTATGGATTACATAGAGCGCCCAATCATTTTAGGATATGCTATGGTTGGCGAAGGTCTTTATTTGCTTTACAAAAGATATATAAAATCACAATGAAACGATATAAAGCAGGATTAATATTCTTACTAGTTTTTATGAATACTGGATGTAATAATAATCAAGAAAAGGATAAAACTGAACCTTTAAATGATGCGTGTTATTTAACCCCTGATCCTGGATTGTGTATGGCTGCATTTCCACGATATTATTATGATAGTGATGCGGGGCAGTGTAAAGAATTTATATGGGGCGGATGTGGGGGCGTTGTTCCATTTGAAACCATGGAAGATTGTAAACAGGGTTGTGGCAACTAAAGGAAACGCCTCACTAGTTTTATATAGTTTATGCTAGGGTAGGGTAGATTAGCTATCATTATTACCGATAAAAAAATTACAAAGGAAGATACATGAATAAAATATTACATAATCAAACCCTCTGGAGAATCGTATGGGCTTATACTTTAATTCTTTACCCATATCATTTTATTAGCCTACTCGCTACTGGAAAGCAGCCAATAATTATAAGTGAAACTTTTACTGATAATCTATTTATACTAAGCGGAATAATTATTGCTCCACTAATGGCTTGGGGAGCCTATAACCAGTTTCGTATTGCAAGAGAACAAAAAACAAATAAAAAACCCACTGATTAAAGTGGGTTTTTTATCGATAATAACACTTACCGAAGAAGTGAGCCGGGTGAGACTCGAACTCACGGCCAATGGCTTAAAAGGCCACTGCTCTACCAACTGAGCTACCGGCTCGCCGATATTATTTAATTTTTATTTTTGCAGGTTTTCTTTTATAAGAACCTATACTAGCTCCTATTGCAAGACCAAGAGCAATTCCAAGCCCCACATTATCCATAGCGGCACCAATGGCTATTCCAAGGGTTAAGCCTATTCCGATAAATTTTGACTGCCTATCTTCAATAATATTTTTCATAATTTCGTTTCCTTCTTAAAAAAGCGACCCAAAATTAACTAATTTGAATTGCGTTTCATACCAAAAATACTAATCCAATTTTCCTTCAATACATGTCGTATCAAAACCACCACGCGTATTATAAATTGTTGTCACTTTGATTTTTTTTGTATCCAGTACATTTTTTAGATCAGTATAAATTCTTTTTGTTGCACCTTCTTGATAGATGCCAACATTTCTATAACTGACAAAATAGTATTTCAATGATTTTAACTCGATGCACTTACCACCCGTTGGATAGTATTCAATTTTAACATATGCTAGATCTGGAAGTCCGCTGAATGGGCATACCGCACTGAACTCATCGGTTTCTGTTGCAATGTATTGATTTGGGCTATCAAAAGAAAAGGTCTCTAAAAAATCTGGATTGATTTGATCCTCATCATCAAATTCAAAATATTTTCCTTCAGCTTTAGCCATCTTCTCCTCTATATATACACCCAGAGGTACATGTTTCTTTAACCTCTATTGCAGTAAGATCATCTAATTGTCCATTTAATTTATTCCAAATCCATTTAGCTAAGTTTTCACTTGTTGGATTTTCTAGACCTTCAATATCATTTAAGTAGCGATGGTCCAACTGATCATATATAGGCATGAATGCTTTTTTTATTTCTGAAAAATCCTTGACCCAACCAATCTCTTTATCAACCAGTCCATCTAAAGTGATTCTTACTAAAAAAGAATGCCCATGCAGTCTGCGGCATTTATGACCATCCGGCAGGTTCGGAAGTAGATGAGCTGCTTCAAATGTGATATCTTTATATATTTCCATTGTAGGTATTAAGGTATACCCAAAAATTTATGGGTTTGAAGGCTTAGTCTCCAAAGGGGATGTTCATTACAATATGCAATCGTTTTATTGGTATTTTCTTCAAGATTATTGCTATCCATTGGCTGTAAAGAGAAATAATCAAATTCTAAACCTTCATATTTTGATGGTTCTGCGCCCTCTTGAGGATAAACCAATTTTAGCTCATCGCCTTTAGTGATTAACAAATTACTAGAAGCTTTTGGACTTACGCATATCCAATCTATTCCCATTGGAGGTTTAATGGTTCCATTGGTTTCTATAGCAATCTCAAATTTATGTTTGTGTAAGGCATTGACTAGCTCATCATCAATTTGAAGAAGCGGCTCGCCACCTGTGCAAACTACAAAAGGGTGTAAATCTGTTTCTTTTGGCCACTTGGATAGGATATGATCAGCTAGCTCATTAGCCGTTTTAAATTTTCCACCTCCGGGGCCATCAGTTCCAATAAAATCCGTATCGCAAAATCTGCACGTTGCTGTAGCGCGATCTTTTTCATGCCCACTCCATAGATTGCACCCAGTAAAGCGAACAAAGACTGCAGATCTACCTGTATGAAAACCTTCACCTTGAATTGTAAAATATGTTTCTTTTATTGTATACATTTAATCAGCGTATGTGATAGGATCATCTATTTTTGCACTCTTGAATCCTTGCTTTCTCAGTTTGCACGCATCACAGAGACCGCAAGAAATTCCATGTTGATTGGGATCATAGCATGAGTGAGTAATGCTATAGTTAACACCAAGGGAAGTACCTTTTTCGATTATTTCCTGTTTACTTAAATTAATCAAGGGAGTATGAATATTGATTTTTGATTTACCCTCAACCGCTGTTTTTGTAGCTAGGTTTGCCATCGTTTCAAAAGATTCAATGTATTCAGGCCTGCAGTCTGGATAGCCACTATAATCCAGAGCATTTACCCCGATAAAGATATCTTTTGAATTAATTGTTTCTGCATAAGCGAGAGCAAAAGACAGAAATATGGTATTTCTCGCTGGGACATATGTAATTGGTATTTCATTACTATTGGATAATGTATCTCTATCTTTTGGGACTTCTATGTTGTCAGTCAAAGCTGAACCCCCAAATGCTCGTAGATCAATATCCAAAATAATATGATTATCAACGTGTTGTGATCGGGCACATTCTTTTGCGGCTCCAATTTCAAATTGATGGCGTTGCCCATATCTAAATGATAATGCATAAAGACCAAATTCTTCCGCCTTAGCGATAGCAAGGCATGTAGCGGAGTCCAGTCCTCCAGATAATAAAATAACAGCTTTTTTCATCATCCCCAAAAGGGTTGGTTATAAATTTATTGGGTTATGAATCAATGCCGTTTTTGGCAATATTTTCCATAGCATCAGCAAATCTATCAATCTCTTCAACGGTTGTATATACATGAGGAGTCACTCTGCAGCCTGTAAACTCAGGATGATTAATCGCAACAACAAAAATTCTATATTTATCCCAAAGCTCTTTTGCTACAGCTGAGGTATCAATGCCTTCAATTTCAACGGTTGCAATCGCACAGCTTTTACCAGGCTTTAAACTTGTGTGTAATTTAATTCTATCATTTTTTAATAGTCTTTTGGCCCATCGATCTCTTAGATAAATCAATCTTTCCTCTTTATTTTTACTGCCAATTCCTTGATGGAAAGTAAGCGCATCTCCAATGGCTATTTTGTTGGGGCAGGGGTGAGTTCCGATTTCTTCAAATTTTCTAATATCATCATTATCACAATCATCGCTCCAAGCAGCTTGCATTGGCCAAAGATCAGCTATTTTATTTTTTCGAACATAGAGCATGCCTGTACCAAAAGGCGCAGAAAGCCATTTATGTAAACTGGTAGCATAGTAGTCGCAGTCTAGGTCATTAAGATTAAAATCAAAATGCGCAAAAGTATGTGCCCCATCAACAATTACCGGTATATTGCGCTTGCGAGCCATTCTAACGACTTTTTTTACCGGTAATATTTGACCGGTAATATTGATCATATGGCACATCAAAATCAGTTTTGTTTTTGGAGTAATATTTTTTTCAAATAACCTTACAATCTCATTTTCATTTTCCGCAGGTATTGGGATTTTGAATTGTTTCATTACTATCCCATCGCGGCATTCTCTTTGTTTAAAGGTAGCAATCATCCGTCCATAATCTTGCGTAGTAGTAAGCACTTCATCCCCAGGTTTTAAATCAAATCCATTTTGACAAATCTGCAAGCCCTCAGAAGCATTTCGAGTTAGGGCAATTTCTTCGGTATCGCAGTTAAAAAACCTAGCCATTCTTTTACGAACGGTTTCCTTTTGCGGTTCTAAGATTCGCCACATTGAATACGCTGGAGATGTATTTGAAAAATCTAGATATCTTTTTAAAGCATTTTGTACTACGGTAGGAGAGGGGCTTACTCCTCCATTATTTAAATTAATAAGGCCACGGTCTGCAGTGTAGCCTTGCTGTATTTCTCTCCAATAGCTTTCATCTCTGGCAATGGTTTTAGGGTCTCCAGTAACATGCTTAATCTTTTTGAGGGTATTTGCCACCAGTGTTGGATTGCTTAATACTACAGAAGCCGCAGCAGCGGGCTTTGCAATAGAGCTAAGAAACTGACGCCTATCTAATTTATTCATACTGACTCCAATGATATAGTGGAGTTTACTATATCAAATCAAATAAGTCAAACTGGACACTTTTCATTATTTTTCATTTGATTTAAAAAATGATGAATATTTTTTCATTTTTTCAACTTTCTTACTTGCCTTCAATTTTTTTCTACATTTATATTGGGAGGCCTCTTTTGGCGGGATTCATTAAAAGAATTCAAATTAAAGAGGCTGGCAAGTGAAAAAGTAATAAGGCTCTGGGTTGGCGTTCAGAGCCTTATTTTTTTAGTTTTTTGAAAATGGGGGCGATCGGTTTCGACGGAATATGCATCTTTCTAAATGGCATGCCGAGCTCCAGGATCTCGTTAATCATCTGGACAAACCATAAATGCCGATTACGGCTACATGGCCGCTGCGTAAGTAAGTGGCCCATCCTTAGTCTAGTGCGCCTATGGCTTAACTAAAGGGTGTCAAAAACATGGGCTGGTTCTGGTTGTGTCTGTGAAATCAGAATAAGAATTAAACAGACTGTGTTTATAATAGTTGTGTCATCAGAACAGTTATAAGCAAGATTAATCTGATTGACTAAGCGTGTAGATATTTTTTTAGATTCTATTTCGGACGGGAGTTCGATTCTCCCCGCCTCCACAAAGATTATATTCTATTAATAATTGTTTCCAGACCATTAATTATAAATTGTACTGCAATCACCATCAAAATTAGTCCCATCATTCTTTCAATTACGCGCATTCCAGTAATGCCAATCTTTTTGGCAAGCAAATTTCCTGCACGCAATATCCAGTAAAACAACCCCATTGTAATCAATACTGAAATCAATAAGGAGACAATACTATAATCAGTGGGGCCTTTTCCAGATAAAATAACTACACCCGTGATAGCACCAGGCCCAGTAATCAATGGCACACCAATTGGACTGATTGCTAGTTCATCACTATCTTTGAATTCGTCTCTTTCAGATTGAGTAGTTCTTGATCTGCCAACCTGCGCATCGAGCATCCTCAATCCGCTACGAAAGAAAATAATTCCCCCCATAATTTGAAATGCTTCTACAGTGATTCCATAAAATTGAAAAATGAATGAACCTAGTAACGTGAAAATAATCAATACCACTAATCCGGTAATAATTCCTTTTCTAGCAATTCTAATTTGGTCTTCATTGGAAAATTTTTCCGTCATTGCAGCAAAAATTGGGGTAATCCCCAAAGGATTTACTACGGTAAATAATGTAGACAGGCAGAACAGGAGATACTGCAATTCAATATTTAGATAATCAATCATTTACATTTTCTCGGGAGCGGTTATTCCAAGCAGGCTTAAGCCACTATTAATGACATTTTTTGTAGCCTTAATCAATGCTATTCGCGATTGGGTCAATTCTTTTTCTTCTCCAATAATACGGCAGTTTGCATAGTATTTATGAAACTTTCCGGCAGTTTCTTGTAGATAATTTGCTACAGATTGTGGTTCCAGTGAATCCAATGCAGATCGTACGATTATTGGGAATTGCTCTAATTTTTTTAATAAATCAATTTCTAATTCATTTTTTAGCAATTCAGGATCATAATCAATTACATTTTCCTTTGCATCATTTCTTTTGATAATATTACAGATTCTAGCGTGGGCATACTGCAAATAATAGACAGGGTTTTTATCTGACTGATCCGCGGCTAAATCCAGATCAAAGTTTAAGTGCGTATTGATTCCTCTCATGATAAAAAAGTATCTGACAACATCAGCGCCAACCTCATCGATTAATTCATCTAGTGTAATAAAATTAGCCTTGCGTGTTGACATCTTAATTTTTTCTCCACCCCTTAATAAGGTAACAAATTGATACAAAAGAACATTTATATGATTTGTGTTTAACCCTAGCGCCTTAAGGGCAAGCAAAACATCTGGATACGTATCCATATGATCCGCGCCAAAGACATCAATAATCAGATCATAATTACGTTCAATTTTATTGCGATGGTACGCAGTATCAGGCACCCTATATGTTGGCTCACCTGAACTTTTAATAAAAACACGGTCCTGTTCTTTGCCTAGAGCAGAAGTTTTGAACCAGGTAGCGCCCTCTTTTTCATAGATTAAATCTTTTGATTTTAATTCTTCAAGCAGCTTGTCGATATCACCATTATCATAAAATGTTTTTTCATTTGAGAATTCATCAAACGTTATTCCTAACCCCTTAAGAGTTTTTTTTATATCTGTGAAAATATTTTGCTCAGGAATTTTTTTAAATAGAATATCTCCCGACTCTAATTGATCACCATGCTGATTGATAATATCTTTTGCTATATCATTAATATAACTTCCTTCGTAGCCATCTTCAGGAAAATCAAAAGGCTTGCCAAGCTCCTCAAAATATCGCGATTCTACTGAATCGCTCAGCATTCTCATTTGCCTACCCGCATCATTGAAGTAGTACTCACGTGTCACGCTATATCCATTCCACTCTAGTATATTTGAAACTACATCCCCAAGCACTGCATTTCTTCCATGGCCAACGGTCAATGGGCCGGTAGGGTTTGCACTTACAAATTCAACATTAGCAGTTTTTCCATTTCCGTAATCTGTTTTGCCATAATTATTATCTGATAAAATTTCTTTTAGAATATTATAG
>JAYZHP010000046.1:0-17256 GCA_036166415.1 Fidelibacterota bacterium
TGGACAAATAAATTAGGGTTACCAAATCCTGGTATTAATTCAGGATTAAAAAAAACAAATTCAAATGAAGTATTATCTATTGCGGCAATTGAAAATGATGATTTTAAAAAATTATCAAAAATTATACCCCCTACACAATCTCTAGAGATCAACCTTAGTTGTCCAAATTTGGATGACAAAAAACCGTTATCCTGGAATGACGCAGCCCTCTTTACTGTTGCAGAAAATAATCGTAAATATTGCATTGCAAAGATTTCTCCTGAAACATCGAAGGAGCAATTGAGTTTTTTAATCGATCAACTTGGTTTTAGTCAAATACATTGTTGTAATACTTTGCCAGTCAAGGCAGGAGGCTTATCCGGCAAGTCTTTAATTCCTTATGTAGAGAATCTGATAAAAATCATACGAAAAAACTGGGGCGATTCTGTAGAGATTATAGCTGGCGGTGGAGTGAATAGCTCTCAAGATGTTATTAATTATATTAACTTAGGCGCTGATCATATTTCTTTAGGTACTGTATGTTTTTCACCTTGGAAGATCAAAAAAATAATTAATTCTTAAACATATATGAAAACACATAATAGCTATAATATTATATTTATTTTTTTATTGTGTCCGATAATAATTATTAATTGTTCCAGCTCTCCTAGATATAATACTGGTTCTTATAATAAGCCATCCTCATCTAAGTCTAATAATCCAGCCAAACTCATAACAAATAATAATAGCCATAGAAAGGTTATGAAGGGTATTAGCTCATTTTATGCTGAAGATTTTCATGGAAAACTTACAGCAAATGGGGAGGTCTATGATATGTATGGATTAACCGCAGCTCATAAAACTCTCCCTTTAAATACAATTGTACGTGTGACAAATATTGCAAATAATAAATCTTTAATATTGCGTATTAATGATCGAGGACCCTACGTTAAAGGACGCATTCTTGATTGTTCTTATGGTGCAGCAAAAAAATTAGGCTTTGTTAATAATGGAACAACAAAAGTAAAAATCGAAGTTATTGAATGGGGCGATAATAAATACATGAAACATAGAAAATAAATTGCAAAAATATTATTTAACAGTTAATCCTTATGGTGGTGGAAAAAGAGGACCAAAAATTTTAAAAAAAATTCTTCCCTTATTTGAGGAGAAAAATATTCAATTAACCATTATCGAAACTGAATATGCCGGTCATAATAAAGAACTAGCAAATCAATTAGATATGAATGGGTATGATGGATTTTGCTGTATCGGTGGAGATGGGACCATGTATGAAGTCATTAATGGCTTAATGACTCGTAAAGATGGCCAAAAATTTCCTATCGGGCTTATTACTGGAGGCACTGGAAATTCATTTATGTATGATTTGGATTGCCTAGATCCAATGGATGCAACGAAAAGAATTGTAAATGGTGAACGTAGATCAATTGATATTTTTTCTTGTAAAGCGAACGGTGAACAATATTATGGTTTTAATATATTAGGTTGGGGAATTCCCACCGATGCAAATATCCTAGCAGATAAACTACGATGGATGGGTTCACAGCGCTATAATTTATCTTCCATAGTTGAGGTATTACGTCATAAAAAAAGATTTGCGAGGGTATCAATAGATGGCAACACTATTGGCGCAGATTTCGCTTTTATTATTGGTTGTAATACTATTCACACTGGTAAAGGCATGAAAATGGCGCCTCTTGCAAGATTAAACGATGGGTTGATTGATTTAATAATTGTTAGAAAAGTTTCCAGATTGAAATTATTAAAACTATTCCCAAAAGTATTTTCTGGAAAACATATTGGCGATCCCGGTGTTGATTATAGACAGGTAAAGCAATTTTCTATCGTCCCCGAAGAAGATAACCAGCTAAATCTTGACGGTGAAGTACTAGGAAGCACACCAGTTGAAGTTCAGGTATTGCCAAACGAAATAGAATTGTTATTATAAATGAAAAGTGTATTACGCAGACTTCCTGTTATAGTTATTGGAATTCCAACAGTTATTACAATTGTTAATATTGGGGGGTTGTTTTTTTCAATATTACTATCGGTTGTTGCATTATTGTGTTTATATGAATTTTATAAATTAGCTGAAGCAAAGAAAATATTACCTAACAGATTGTTGGGTGCGATAGCCGTAGTATTTATTTGTTACTTCTATTACAATACCTCTAACATATCATTTTTAACTATTTTATTCTATAGTTTTAGTCTAATTATTCTCATAATCTTTTTAGAAACATTCAGAAAAACCTCAGATCCATTAGTAAATATTTCTGCAACATTTTTAGGGATTATGTATGTTGGATTATTATTGGGTTCAATGATTGCTTTAAGGCAATTTGATTCCTTTTATGGTTCAAAATTTACTTTGACCATGTTGATTTCAGTTTGGGTATGCGATTCGTTTGCTTATACTTTTGGAAAGTCTTGGGGCAAGAAGAAACTTATTGAAAGATTAAGCCCTAAAAAAACTATTGTCGGTTTTTTAGCAGGTAATGTTGGTGCATTCTTATCCATATATATATTAAATTACTATAACATCATTCAATACAATTTATCGATATCATTAATATTAATTATGACTATCATTGTTGGTGTATTTGGACAGTGGGGAGATATAGCAGAGTCAATGTTAAAAAGAGATGCTGATTTAAAGGATTCTGGCGCTCTTTTATTAGGGCATGGTGGATTTTTAGATCGCTGTGATTCCCTTATTCTAACCTCACCATTGATGTTAATATTTTCACTTTACATTCATAGCTTGTAGACAAATTAATTATTAATCAATAATAAGGAATCAAATGGATTCAATTTTAAAAGACCTCGGAATTAGTGAGTTTAATTATGGCGCTTGTTCTGGTAAAAGTAAATGGTCAGATAATTCCGATACAAAAATATTAGAATCGTTCAATCCATCCAACGGGGAATTGCTTGCCTCGGTTTATATGTCAGATGAAAAAGATTACAATAAAATATTACATGACTCTATTGAGTCATTTAATGAGTTTAGAAAAGTTCCAGCCCCAATTCGAGGAGAGCTCGTAAGGCAGATGGGTGAAGCTTTGCGATTAAAAAAAGATGCGCTTGGAAGCTTAGTATCGCTTGAAATGGGAAAAATTAAGCAAGAGGGCGATGGAGAAGTCCAAGAAATGATAGATATTGCAGATTTTGCAGTTGGTCAATCTCGAATGCTATATGGAAAAACTATGCATTCAGAGCGTCCAGATCATCGAATGTATGAACAATGGCATCCATTAGGTCCAGTTGGCGTCGTATCGGCTTTTAATTTTCCAGTAGCGGTATGGGCATGGAATGCTTTTATTGCTGCTATTTGTGGAAATACAACTATCTGGAAGCCATCATCAAGCACACCACTTACAGCTATTGCGGTACAGCAAATATGCAATGAGGTAATGCATAAAAATGGATACTCTGGAATCTTTTCAATAATGATTGGACCTGGATCAATTATTGGTGAAAAGTTGATTTCGGATAAAAGAGTTCCTCTTATTTCATTTACAGGCTCAACAAATATGGGTAGACATGTAAGTGAAGTCGTTGGTTCAAGGTTTGGTAAATGTATCTTAGAATTAGGTGGAAATAATGCTATGATTATTGATGAAACTGCAACACTATCTCTAGCCGTACCTGCGATAGTATTTGGTGCGGTTGGCACAGCTGGGCAACGCTGTACTTCAACTCGACGAGTTATTGTGAATGAAAAAATATACGATGACCTAAAAGATCAATTGGTCAATGCATATAATCAAGTAGTTATAGGGGACCCCTTAGACCCTGGTACTTTAATGGGTCCTTTAATTAATGAAAATGCTATTAATTCTTACGAAAAAGCTCTTGAAAAGGTTATTAATTCAGGTGGAACTATTTTATGCGGAGGAAATAGAGTTAATAAAAAGGGTAATTATGTCACCCCTGCTATCGCTGAGGTCAATAATGATTGGGATATTGTTCAGGAGGAAACTTTCGCACCAATATTATACCTTATAAAATATAAAACTATTGATGAAGCACTTGAATTGCATAATGATGTGCCTCAAGGTCTATCATCTTCTATATTTACCAATAATATTCAAAACGCAGAATATTTTCTTTCTCATAGAGGGAGTGACTGTGGAATAGCTAATGTAAATATTGGTACATCGGGAGCGGAAATTGGCGGTGCATTCGGTGGTGAAAAAGAAACAGGTGGTGGTAGGGAATCTGGATCTGATTCATGGAAGCAATATATGAGAAGGCAAACAAATACGATAAACTGGAGCTCTGATTTACCACTAGCGCAGGGTATAGAATTTAATTTAAATAAATAATTATAAACCATTAAATATTAAGAGATATAAATAAATATGAATCCAAAAGAAGCAAGAAATAATATAGATAAACACATGCTAGCGGATGGCATGTCTCAAATCATAGATTTAAATAAAAGCCATGGCTCTTGGTTGGTTGACGCAAGGGATAATCGTGAATATTTAGACCTATTTTCAATGTTTGCATCCTTATCCGTAGGATATAATCATCCTTATTTGATAGCTAACAAAGAACGCTTAATGTCTTCGGCGCTAAACAAGCCCACAAATTCAGATGTTTATTCAGTAGAGATGGCAGAATTTGTTTCAACGATGGGCAGAGTTGCACAACCCGATTATCTTCCTTACGCTTTTTATATTGAAGGTGGTGGTTTAGCAGTAGAAAATGCCCTCAAAACCGCATTTGATTGGAAGGTGAGAAAGAACCTTTCGAATGGTAAAGGTGAAAAGGGAACTAAAATTATTCATTTCAAAGAATGTTTTCATGGTAGAACTGGTTATACAATGAGCTTAACAGACTCTCCCGATCCTAGAAAAACATTATATTTTCCTCAATTTGATTGGCCTAGAATAGATAACCCTAAAATTGATTTTCCATTAGAAAAAAACTTAGATACAATAATTCAAAGAGAGCAAAAAGCAATCGATCAAATCAAAGATGCAATCATGAATAATCCAGATGATATTGCAGGTTTGATTATTGAACCAATTCAAGGTGAGGGTGGGGATAATCATTTTAGAAAAGAATTTTTAATGGAGCTGAGAAATCTAGCAGATGAATCTGAATTTCTACTAATTTTTGATGAGGTTCAAACTGGGGTTGGTGTTACTGGACATATGTGGGCCCATCAAGCATTTGAAGGTGAAGTTAAACCCGATATCATCAGTTTTGGCAAAAAAACCCAAGTATGTGGAATTTTTGCAAGCGAAAGATTAGATGAAGTTGAAAATAATGTTTTTCATGAATCTAGTAGGCTTAATTCCACTTGGGGTGGTAGCCTTGTTGATATGGTAAGATTTACTATTTATTTAGAAATTATTGAAAATGAAAATCTTGTTCAAAATGCCCATACAGTTGGTCAGCATTTATCAACCTGTTTAGATACCCTTCAAAGTAATCATCGTGATTTAGTTTCAAATTCAAGAAACAGAGGGTTATTTGGTGCTTTTGATTTGCCAGATTCTGATATACGCGATAAGGTAATTGATTCAATTACACAGGAAGGAGTGATGATGTTAGGATGTGGAAAAAACTCTATTCGATTCAGGCCGCATCTTAATATAACACCATCTGAACTTGATCAAGGCTTTGAAATGATTCATAGAGCCTTAAATAAGCTATAAATTTATGCCAGATGGAACGCTTTATGTTGTCTCGACACCAATAGGCAATCTTGAAGATATAACCTTAAGAGCTATCAGTACACTTAGACAATCTTCTTTAATTGCAGCTGAAGATACAAGGCAGACAAAAAAACTATTAAATCACTTTAATATTACTATTCCGATGCTAAGTTATTTTGACCATAATAAATCAAAACAAATACCTAAAATCATAAATGAACTCCAAGCTGGTAGCGCTGTATCATTGGTTTCAGATGCCGGAACACCTGGTATAAGCGATCCAGCATACAGGTTAATTAGAGCTGCTATTGAACAAAATATTCAGGTTATCAGCATTCCTGGACCATCAGCATTGCTTGCGGCTTTGGTACCTTCAGGTTTACCAACAGATAGATTTATTTTTGAAGGTTTTTTACCACATAAAAAAGGAAGGAAAAAAATCCTCGAGCATTTATCAAAATTTGATGGAACTATTGTTTTTTTTGAAAATCCAAAAAGATTAAAACGTACCCTAAATGATATAATTAATCATATTGGTGATAGGCCTTGTGTTATCGCAAGAGAACTAACTAAAATACATGAAGAATTTATCAGGGGCACTGTTAAAGATATAATGTTAGATATTGAAAAAATCAAACTTAAAGGTGAAATGGTTATCTTGATTGGAAAAAAGGATAATAATGTCTATTTCTAAAGGAAAATTTATTTCATTTGAAGGAATAGACGCTTGCGGTAAAAGTACACAAGTTAAAATGCTTTTGAATCATATGAATGTTTCATTTAATAATGCAATCCTCGTTCGAGAACCTGGCGGATCTATAATTTCAGAACAGATACGAGATATTTTACTAAATAAGAATTTAAATGAGATGTCAGATCGTACAGAGGCTTTATTAATGACTGGTAGTAGAGCTCAATTAACATATGAAAAAATAAGCACAAATTTAAATGATGGAAAAAATGTAATTGCTGATCGTTATTCGGACTCTACTTTAGCTTACCAAGGTGGTGGTAGGGGTCTAGATTTGGAATGGCTTATAGAGCTTAATCGTTTCGCAACATATGATTTATCGCCTGATGTAACATTTTTAATTGATTTACACCCACAGGAGGCTATTAAAAGAAAGAATAATGAAAACGATAGAATTGAAAAGGCTGGTATGGATCTACAGGTAAGGGTGCGAAATTCATATTTAGAAATAGCAAAAAGATTTCATGAAAGAATTGTAATATTAGATGGCCATGATGAAATAAATAATATTCATCAACAAATACTAGAAGAATTATCAAGAAGAAAGATTACATCATGAAAACAATATTCAGATCAAAGTTATTCTATTTTTTCTTGATAATTGCAACCATATCATTATCATTTACTCAATCCAGTTTTTATCGAGAGATCAGAAATTCGCAACGTTTGATTAATCAAGTATATAATCAAATATTTTCTACTTATGTTGATCAATTGGATCCAGAAACTTTTACTAAATCTAGCATTAATAGCATTACAGAAAATTTAGATCCATATACAGCATTACTCGTTGAAGATGAGCAATACAGTATTGAACTACTTACCGATGGTAAATATGGCGGCGTTGGTATTCAGCTTGGATATAGAAATAAAGAGATGACGGTTATCTCACCTATGGATCAATCACCCGCTCAAAAAGCTGGAATTATTAGCGGTGATATCATTATTAAAATTGATGATGTAGAAGTAAAAGATTTATCCTTCAATGATGCCGCTGCAAAGATTAGGGGAAGAAAAGGTACGAAAGTAAAGTTAACAGTTAAGCGCTATGGTGATAATGAAAACATTGACTTTATTTTGACTAGATCTAGCATTGATGTAAAAGATGTTACTTATTCTGGAATGATATCTCCCAACACCGGATATATACGTTTAAATCGATTTTCACGATATTCATCAAGAGACTTTCAAAAAGAACTAACCGTACTCTCTAAAAATAAATTAAATGAGTTAATTATTGATTTGCGTGATAATACAGGCGGACTCCTATCTGCCGCTGTAAATATATTAGATATGATCACAGATAAAAATTTGCCATTAGTTTCAACTAAAGGTCGAACAAAAGAATCAAATCGTACATTTTTCTCAACAAGAAACCCGATAATAAATAATGATGTAAAAATTGTCGTCTTAATAAACCAGGGAAGTGCGTCTGCCAGTGAAATTGTTGCTGGTGCAATTCAAGATCTTGATAGAGGTTTGGTTATTGGTCAAAAATCATTTGGCAAAGGGCTTGTGCAAACTGCCTATGAGATAGATCAAAAAAGGACTATAAAAATAACGACCGCAAGGTATTATATACCTAGTGGAAGGTTTATTCAAAAAAGAGACTATATTGATGAAAAATTTCTATTAAATAAATCTATTGAGGATTCATTATTTAAAACAAAAGGCGGTAGGATAGTTTATAGTAATGGTGGAATTACTCCAGATTCAACAGTCCAAGAGCAGAAGATGGATATAATAACTACGCAGTTCTGGAGGAGTGGATACTTTTATTCATTTGCTCAAGAAAATAAATACCTATATGAAAAATTTTCTGATGTTGAAAAAGATGGAGCCTTATTAGATAAATTTTATTCTTATGCTAAAAATCGTAAAAAAGCTACTTTGCCAGGACAAAAGGAACTATTAGAGCTGGAAGAGAATATTTTATCTATAGATTCAACTAATATTGATGTTCGAAAAGCTATTAATACTCTTTCTGATTTTTATGATAAGAAAATCACTCAAAAAACAACTGCAGAATCTGAACAAATGCACCAAATTCTACTTCTAGAATTCGCAGGATTGTTTAATGGCCCTAAAGGAAGAATAGAGCAGTCATTTTTAAATGATGCGGTATTGAAAACTGCTATAGATATCATGCACAATCAAAATTTCTACGCAAATACGCTAACTAATACACAGGTTATTGAAAATTAATTGTTTCAAATAACCTTTCCGAGATACTGAGTTATTCAATTAAATTCTTTCTATAATAGAAGGGCGATTAGCTCAGCTGGTTAGAGCGCTACGTTGACATCGTAGAGGTCAGCGGTTCGACTCCGTTATCGCCCACATTGTATTAAATTAAAAGATGAAACAAATAACGATCACACTACCCGATAACTCTACTCATCAATTTGATAAAGGCGTTACAGCAATGCAAGTTGCAAACAGCATTGGTGAAAGATTAGCTATGGATACAGTAGCTGCTACCGTTAATGATGAATTAATTGATGCCACACGTCCGATAGAAGAAGATGCCAATCTGATTATTCACACAAGTGATTCAAAAATAGGCCATGAAGTTTTACTGCATAGCGCAGCACATTTAATGGCGCAGGCTGTAAAAAAATTCTGGCCAAAGTGCCAAATGACTATTGGCCCTGCTATTGAAAATAGATTTTATTATGATTTTGATATTGAGGGAACATTTTCAGATGATGATTTGATTAAAATAGAAGATGAAATGCATAATATATCTAAAGAAAACTATGAGGTTTTTAGACAGGATTTAACTCGAAAAGAAGCCTTAAAAATTTTCACAGACCTAAATGAAAATTATAAAGTTGAAATCATTAATGACATAGAAGACAAAGAGCAGCTATCGGCTTACACTCAAGGGGATTTTATTGATCTTTGCAGAGGTCCACATGTACCATTCACAGGCAACATTAAATATTTTAAGCTATTAACTACTTCTGGAGCATATTGGAGAGGTGATGAAAATAATAAGATGCTTCAGCGTATTTATGGTACCGCATTTTCATCTAAATCCAAATTAAAAGATTATTTAAATTTTATCGAGGAAGCAAAAAAAAGAGACCATAGAAAAATAGGCAAAGAATTAGAGATATTTACTTTTGATGATGAAGTTGGTCCAGGTTTACCCTTATGGCTTCCAAATGGAGGGGTAATAATAAATGAATTAGAATCCCTTGCAAAAGAAACTGAAGATAGGCATGGTTATTATCATGTCAGAACCCCTCATCTAACTAAAGGTGATCTGTATAAAAAATCAGGTCATTTAGAATTATATAAAGATGCAATGTATCCAGCAATGGATGTCGATGGTATGGATTATTATGTAAAGCCCATGAATTGCCCTCACCATCATAAGATTTATGACGCAACTCCCAAAAGCTATAGAGACCTTCCTTATCGTATTTCTGAATACGGAACATGCTATAGATATGAAAAATCTGGCCAACTCTTTGGTTTAATGAGGGTAAGAAGTATGCAAATGAATGATGCGCATATCTACTGCTCTAAACAAGATTTTAGTGCAGAATTTTTAGATGTTTGCAACATGTATTTAGAGTATTTTGATATTTTTGGTATTGATAAATATGAGATGCGCCTTAGTCTTCATAATCTTAAGGGTTTAGGTAAAAAATATATTAATGAACCAAAACTTTGGGTTGAAACTGAAGAAATTGTTAGAAATACACTTATAGATGGAAAAATAAATTTTACTGAGATTCCTGGTGAAGCAGCTTTTTATGGCCCGAAAGTAGATGTTCAAGTATGGAGCGCTATTGGAAAAGAATTTACCCTTGCTACAAATCAAGTAGATTTTGCTATACCAAAAAGGTTTGGCTTAACTTATACAGATCAAGATGGAAAAGAAAGTACTCCTCTCTGTATTCATCGAGCTCCATTGAGCACACATGAACGATTTGTAGGTTTTTTAATTGAACATTATGGTGGTGATTTTCCTGTTTGGTTGTCACCTGTACAAATTGCGATATTACCGGTGTCAGAAAAGACAAATCATTACGCTTATGATATAGAGAAGCAATTTAAAAAGGCTGGTTTTCGTGTTGCCGTTGATGATAGGCCTGATAAAATCGGTTCAAAAATCAGAAATGCAGAATTAAGTAAAATACCAATTATGGCAATTATCGGTGAGAAAGAAGCACAGAATAAAACCCTTTCTATTAGAAGAAGATTTGTTGGGGATCAAGGGGAACTCTCAATTGATAAAATTATTAATGATATTTCTTTAGAAATTAAACAAAGGAGTCAACCCTATCGGAAAAGCGAATAAAATAAGAATCAATGAAAAAATAAATGCAACTGAGGTAAGATTAATCTCAGAAACAGGTGAGCAATTAGGTGTCATGAAATTAGATGACGCCATAGAAAGAGCCAAAGACGTTGGCTTGGATTTAATTGAAGTTTCACCAAATGCAAAGCCACCCGTTGCAAAGATTCTTAATTATGGAAAACTAAAATATGAGGAAAAGAAAAAACAGCAAGCGAGTAAAAAGAAACAGCATGTTGTAAAAATTAAAGAAATACGAGTTAGGCCAAGAATAGATACCCATGACTTAGAGACAAAAGTTAATCTTGGAAGAAAATTTATTTCAGATGGCTGTAAGTTGAAAGTAACACTTATGTATAGAGGTAGGGAGCTTTCTAGAACTGATTTAGGTTTAGCAGTTCTAGATCGAGTAGTAGAAATGTTTTCAGATATAGCTGAAGTTGAAAAAGAAGGCGATTTAGAAGGACGTCGTCAAACTATAGTTTTGAATGGTAAATAGGAGAAGTCGATGCCAAAACAAAAAACAAGACGCAGTGCAGCTAAGCGTTTTAGCTTAACTGGCACTGGTAAAATAAAAAGAAACAAGGCAAACCATAGCCATATGCTTATTCGTCGAAGCAATAGCGCTAAGCGCAAGATGAGACAGACCGATTTGGTCGACTCTTCAGAAGAAAAGCGCGTACGTCGAATGATAGTAAAATAAAATAGGAGAAACGAATGCCTAGAGCTAATAGTTCTGTACCAAGACACAGACGACACAGAAAAGTAGTAAAGCAGGCCAAGGGCTACTATGGTGCCCGGAGCCGCAATTTCAAAGCTGCTAAAGATGCAGTAGAGAAGGCAGGTTTATATGCATACAGAGATCGCCGAGTAAAGAAACGTCAGTTTCGACGCTTGTGGATTATTCGAATCAATGCAGCTGCGCGGCAAAATGGCTTATCATACTCTCAGTTCATAGCAAAACTAAAGTCAAAAGGAATAGATTTAGATCGCAAAGTCTTGGCTGATCTAGCTATGAATGAACCTGAGACATTTACAGAATTAGCAAATTCACTAAAAAGCTAATGAACACAAAGGACTCAATTGAATCGGTCCGAAGTCAATTTCAGACCGATTCTGATCCCTTTCCTGATGATATTGAAAAAATTGAAGCTTTAAAAATAAAATATTTAGGTAGAAAAGGTTTGGTTGCAAATCTTTTTACTCAAATGAGCAAAGTCAGCGATAAAGATCGCCCATTATACGGTAAACAATTAAATCAGCTCAAAAGTGAAGTCAGTTCTTTTTTTGAAAAAAAACAATCATCAACATCCAGTCAGAATTTAGATCAAATTGATTTTTCTTTGCCTGGATGGAAATTTAATACAGGTTATCAACATCCGCTACAAACCACTCTAAATGAAATTAAATCCATATTTAATAATTTAGGATTTTCGGTTGCCTATGGTCCCGAAGTTGATGATGATTTTCATAATTTTAGCGCACTTAATTTCCCCCCAGAGCACCCAGCTCGCGATATGCAGGATACATTTTTTATTGAATCTGATATAGTTTTACGTACTCATACATCGAATGTCCAAGTGCATTTGATGAAAGAAAAAGAACCACCTTTAAGATATATAGTGCCTGGTCGTGTTTATAGAAATGAATCAATTAGCTTCAAAAGTTATTGTCTTTTTCATCAAATAGAAGGTCTATATGTGGATAAAAATGTTTCTTTTGCCGATCATAAAGGAATTTTAGAATATTTTGTAAAGCAAATTTTTGGCCCTAAAACTAAAATGCGGTTCAGGCCAAGTTTCTTTCCATTCACTGAACCTAGCGCTGAAGTAGATATTTGGAGTGAAAAACAAGGTCAATGGCTTGAGATTTTAGGTTCGGGTATGGTTGACCCAGAAGTATTTAAATCTGTTCATATAGATTCAGAAGAGTGGACAGGTTTTGCATTTGGACTAGGTGTTGAGCGTATATGTATGCTAAAGTATGAAATTGATGATATACGCCTTCTCTATCAAGGTGACTTAAGATTCTTGGAGCAGTTTTAATGCGAATATCTATTGATTGGCTTAAGGAATTTGTCACAACGAATGATTCTATAGAAGAAATAGCAAATACACTTACCATGCTTGGCTTGGAAGCTGAGAGTGGAGTGGATTATACCCAATTAAAAGATATTATTATTGGAGAAGTTTTAGAGCGCACTAAACACCCCAATGCAGATCGATTAAATTTATGTACAGTTTTTGATGGCAAAGTTGAACTTCCAATTGTTTGTGGTGCTCCAAATGTAGATAAAGGGCAAAAAATTGCCTTGGCTCCAGTTGGAGCTATTCTTCCTGGAGATTTCAAAATTAATAAAGCAAAAATCAGAGGAGAGGTAAGTCAGGGAATGATATGCTCTGAAAAAGAGCTCGGTATTTCTGATGAGCATGAAGGAATTATGGTTCTACCTAGTCACGCAAAAGCCGGTCAAGATTTTACAGAATTTTATTTAAATAATTCTTCTTCAATTGATCTTGATATTACGCCTAATAGAGCTGATTGTTTTTCGCATCTTGGTGTTGCTAGAGATTTTGCAGCAAAAAAAGGGATTGAAATCAATTTACCAGATTTTGATTCAAAACCTTTTAATAAAAACTTAGCTTCTAAAAAAATTAGTGTTACTATAGAAAATACTGATGAATGCCCACGATATATAGCTGGAATAGTTAACAATGTAAAAGTAAAAAATTCACCCAAGTGGCTTAAAGAGAGATTAGAATCTATTGGACAAAGAAGTATTAATAATATAGTTGATATTTCTAATTATGTCATGATGGAAATGGGTCAACCAACTCATATGTTTGATTATGATCAATTTGGATCAAAAGAAATATTAATTCGGCGTGGCAAAAAAAATGAATCTATTATTACGCTAGATGAGGTTGAACGAAAAGTTTCACCAAATGAACTTTTAATAACAAATGGGAAGATACCAGTTGCTATAGCAGGAGTAATCGGTGGTTCAGTAAGTGCGGTAAGCAATAATACAACTACACTTATTATTGAAAGCGCCTATTTTGATCCACCAACTGTTCGTAAAAGCGCAAAATCTATTAATCTGTCAACAGATGCATCAAAACGCTTTGAAAGAGGTGCGGATCCAAATGCTGCAGAACTGGCTTTTTGGAGAATTATAGGCCTATTGGAAGAATATGCCGATGCAGAATGGGTTCCTGGTATTATTGATAAATATCCAAATCCAATATCTACACCAGATCTGCTATTAAGAAGAGATAGGGTTAATTTAGTTTCCGGGATAACAATAAAAGACGATTTTATTGAAAATTCTTTAAAAATGATAGGTTGTGATATTGAAAAAAATGGTGATAGTTGGAATTGCAAACCTCCAACATGGAGACCTGATATTGAACGAGAAATTGATTTAATTGAAGAAATTATTAGACTCTACGGCTATGATAAAATAACACCCAATTATCACTATCAAAGCTTTATGGAAAATGATATAGTTGATCCATATGCTAATATTGATAAGATATGTAATGTACTTAATGGATTGGGCTTTACTCAGGTTTTCAATAATACTCTTTTATCCAAGAAAGAAGTTTCTCTAGATAATATTGAAGCGGTTAATGTATTAAACCCTCTATCAGATAAAATGACTCATTTACGTACAAGCTTAATTCAATCTCTTTTAAAAACTGCGGATTTTAATAACAATAATGGAAAAAAAGATCTAATGCTTTTTGAATTAGGTAATGTTTTTAATAAAACTGGTGATGGTCTTAACGGCATTAATGAAACTTTTCAATTATCAGCTATTACCTTTGGAAATATGATAAATGCATCAGTCCATCAAAACAATCATGTTGAATCTGATTTTTTTATTATAAAAGGCGCAATAAAAAATCTTCTTGATAGGTTACATATTGGCAAATCAGAGCTCGACATTGAACATAATAATATAAAATATGAAAAGTCATTTCTAATTAATTTGAATAAAAAAACTATTGGTCATTATGGCAAAATATCACCTAAAATATCAAAAAATCTTGATTTAGATATTCTAGATATTTTTGCTTTTGAAATCAATTTAGATATAGTCATTAAAATGATGTCCCAATCACAATTATCCTACAATCCTATAATTTATTACCCCAAAGTTGAAAGGGATATTAATTTTGTATTGGATGAAAAAATTGAGATTGGAAAAATTTTAGAAACTATTCATAAAAATAATTATAAAATTTTGAACAACGTATTACCACAAAATATTTTTAGACATGAATCTTTAGGGAGTAATAAGAAATCAGTAACATTCAATTTCGTATTTCAGCACCCTTCTAAAACGCTTGAAGATAAGGATGTAAACCTTGTTATTAATGAAATTATAAATGTGGTTTCTAAAAATTTCAGTGCTAAATTAAGATAACATAGAAAATGATTATAATAAATTAATTGAATCGAATTATATGAAATCAAACGACAATTTTGTAAAAGTCACCATTTACGGTCAAGAATACACAATAAAAGCTCCTGCTGATGCCACATATATAAAAAACATAGCTGAATATGTGGATCAAAAGATGCGTGAAATTCAAGAAGAACTAAACACACCTCAAGTACCAGCTAAAGTAGCAATTCTAGCCGCTATGAATATAGCTGATGAATATTTTGCAATAAAACGCAATCATGATAAGATTAAAAACTCTGTTGAAGGGAAAGTTTCTTCTTTGATGGAAGTGATTGAAGAAGAAATTCAAAAATAAAATACACCCATATTCTTTGAATATAGATTCTAAAATTCTCTCCGGTTTAGATCTAAGTAAGATCATCTATAGTCAACTTTCTAAACGAATAGAGGTCTTAAAAAGTCAATCCATCATACCTTCACTAACAGTAATCCTTGTTGGTGATAATTCTGCTTCAAAAATCTATGTAAATAATAAAACGAAAAGATTTACTCAACTTGGCCTGATTTCTTCTACGGTTAATTTTTCAATAGATGTAACCGAGCAGGAATTGATTAATAAAATTTCGGAATTAAACAATGAAGATACTTGCCATGGTATTCTAGTTCAACTTCCGCTTCCCAAGCATATAAATTCTGAAAAAATACTCTTAAGCATAGATCCTGAAAAAGATGTTGATGGATTTCACCCCTTTAATCTTGGAAAATTAGCTTCCGGTAATCCAACCTTTATTCCATGCACTCCAAAAGGGATTATGCGATTCTTCGAACATTATGCAATTGATATTTCAAGTAAGCACGTTGTAGTAGTAGGGAGGAGCAATATTGTTGGAAGACCGATATCTATATTAACAAGTTTGAAAAATAAATATAGCAATGCAACAACAACTATATGTCATTCTGGAACGTCAGATATTTATCATTATACTAAAATGGCTGATGTTGTTATACTAGCCTTAGGCTCACCAAATTTTTTAAAATCAGATCATATTAAGGATGGGTCAATAATAATTGATGTTGGAATAAATAGAATTAAAAATAATGATAATGGCTATAACCTAGTTGGTGATGCAGATTATGAATCTGTAATAGATAAAGTAAGCGCTATAACCCCAGTTCCTGGTGGGGTGGGACCAATGACTATAGCAATGCTAGTTGAAAACACTATTGAGGCATCTGAAAGATTATTATAGCTTGAATTTTGACTTAAAAAATAAAAGGGCAGTGGTTTGTGGGGCTTCAGATGGCATTGGAAAGGCTTGCGCTCAATTATTAGCACAAAATGGTGCAGATATTACAATAGTTGCTAGAAATGAACATAAAATCAATTCAGTTATCAAAGAATTAGATAGTTCAAAAAATCAGCATCATAAGTATATTTGTTCAGATTTTAATCATCCAGAAAAACTTCAAAAAGAATTAGATAAAGATTTCAAGGATAAAGTTGATATATTAATTAATAATAGTGGCGGTCCTCATGGTGGTCAATTGATTGAATCAGAAATAGATGAATTTCGCGTAGCTTTTGAAAGATTATTGGTTTCCAATCAAATAATGACAAAAGCTGTTGTTCCTAATATGAAAAAGCAGAAATACGGAAGAATTATCAATATAATTTCAACATCAATCAAACAAGTGATTCCCGGCTTAGGTGTATCTAATACAATTCGAGGCGCCGTAGCGCAGTGGGCTAAGACATTAGCTTTGGAATTAGGAGAATTCAATATTACCGTAAATAATATTCTTCCAGGCTATACTAGTACGGAAAGATTAAATGAGCTTGCCAATATGAAATCAAAATCATTAAATATATCAAAAGAAGAAATTAAAAATACATGGGCGGAATCCACAGCGCTTAACAGGCTTGCAAATCCTATAGAAATTGCTAATGCTGCATTATTTTTAGCTTCTGACGAATCAAGCTATATCACAGGTCATAATTTAGCAGTAGATGGGGGTAGGTTCAAAGCGTAGTACGCCCGGAGGGATTTGAACCCCCGACCTTTGGAACCGGAATCCAACGCTCTATCCAGCTGAGCTACGGGCG
>JAYZHP010000047.1:0-5039 GCA_036166415.1 Fidelibacterota bacterium
TGATTCTATAATTATTTTTGGTTCCTCTCTAGTTGGTTCTCTTACTTTTGCATTTACTGATTCGCATTGGTTCAATGCAGTAGAGGCTGAAGTATATGGATTTTCTACTTTTTTTACAGCAATTGTAGTATGGTTAATCTTGCATTGGTCTGAAAGAGCTGATGAAAAAGGGAATGAGCGCTATATTCTAATTATAGCTTATATGATTGGGCTTGCCACAGGTGTTCATTTATTGAATTTATTAGCTCTCCCATTTTTAGCATTAATCATTTTCTTTAGAAAATTTGAATTCTCTTATAAAGGCTTTGTAATTACAACAGCTGTTACCGGTTTTGCTTTTTATTTGATAAACACTGGAATCATTAATGGGATGCCAAAATTGGTAGATAAAATAGGACTCACCGCTGTTATTTTAATGTGTGTATTGATTTTTGGATTAATGGTAGCGAGTATTATATATAAAAAATTTCAATATGCATTAGGACTAACTTCTACCGTATTAATTCTCATTGGTTATTCTAGCTATGCTATGATTTTTATACGCTCAGATCAGAAGCCTGCCATTAATGAAAATGATCCATCAACTGTATCTAGAGCTATTTCCTATATGGAAAGAGAGCAATATGGAAGAATGTTTCAATTTCCTAGGCGATATCAGGGACTACCCCCAAAGCACGAAGCAGTAGGTCGCCCCCAAAATGGGAGGGATTATACCTCTAGACAAGAAAGAGCATATAAGACCTATAGAATGGATAAACAATGGAGTTATTTTTGGGATTACCAGGTAAAGAAAATGTATTGGAGGTATTTTCTATGGCAGTTTGCTGGAAGGGGACCTAGTACAGAATCATTAGTTACGCCTTACGGCGCAAGACCAAATGAGGATGGTGTAGCTTGGTTTCAGTTTGGCCTCCCGCTCGCATTTCTTTTTGGTCTATGGGGAATGTTTTACCATTTCCAACAAGATAGAAAAAGGGCATTTTCTATACTAAGCTTGTTTTTAATGACAGGTTTAGCGATTATTATTTTTGTTAATCAAGATAATCCCCAGCCACGTGAACGAGATTACTCCTACGTTGGTAGCTTTTTTGCCTTTTCAATTTGGATAAGTATTGCAATTCAAGCCTTCCTGGATAAATTTAGAAAATTACTTCAGGGACGTTCTTATCAAAAAAATGGATTAGTGACTTCAATTGTTATACTCTTTTGTGTTATGCCTGTTATGATGTTAAAAGCGAACTACCATGAACATGACAGATCTGACAATAGGATTGCTTGGGACTATAGCTATAATATCCTTCAATCATGTGAGCCCAATGCAATTATTTTCACCAATGGAGATAATGATACATTTCCATTGTGGTATTTACAGGAAGTAGAAGGAATAAGGACAGATGTTACCGTAGCAAACCTAAGCTTATTGAATACTGAATGGTATATCCGCCAATTAAGAGATTCTAGACCTGGGGAGTTTATTAAAATGGGAGATGATCAGGTTCAAGATGTTGCTTCAGGATTGAAAGAATGGAAATCGCAAATTGTTCGCGTACCAGCACCTAAAAGTGAAAAAAATAAGAACGGTTATATTGAGTGGAAGGTCAATCCTACATTTGCCGGTGCTGCATTAATGGTAAAAGACTTGATGATTCTCCAAATTATTTTTGCAGCTCAATGGAAATACCCGATTTATTTTGCTGTTACAGTTCCCCAGTCTAATCGACTTAATCTAGAACAATATATTGAGATGGAGGGATTGGTATATCGTCTTCGCCCTTATAAAGTCAATCAGCAAAGCGCGATCAATGAAGATCGTATGTGGACAAATTTAATGTCAGGGTTTGGTTCTGAAGTATGGGACAATGATATCGAAGCAAAAGAATGGAAAAAACTTGAAAATGAAATTTGGTTTAAAGATTATAAGCCAGGGTATTTATATCGCAATCTAGGTAGAGATGACATTTACTATTTTCCTTCAACCAATATACGATTATTACAAAATCTTAGAAGTGCCTATATGCAACTTGCAGCACATCATTATATGAAATTTAAAGATTATGAATCGATTGAAAAGTCAACAGCTGATACTCACCGAGAAAAAGCCCTTCAAGTATTGAATAGGATGCAAGATAATATACCCGAGAGTACTATTCGGTATGATGCAAAAGAGCTGCACTATCAACTTGGTAGATTATATGGCGAGCTAGGAAATAAAGATGAACTTAGAAGGGTAATGGGAATTCTAATCAATAGACGCGACTTGACCATTCAAGATAAGGTTGAATATGGACAGGTATATCTTGCCCAATTAGATTCATTAGAAAGAGGAAAAATTATTTTTGAAGAACTTTATGATGATTTCAAATCTATTGAATCAGGTGCTAGACTTACGTCTCAACGAGAAATGGAACAATGGAGAAGTTATTTTGTCCAAATAGTTTCATCTTTAATTTTTGCATACAAAAATTTGGATATGAATGATAAAGCCGAATCTATTGTAAATGATTGGTTAAAAAATAATCCAGATGACCCCGTAGCAAAAAAATTGCTGAATGATCTTAGAGAAAAGAAGGGGTAAACACCTCTAATCAAAGCTTAATGCATGCCTAATTCTAGAGTATCCGTAATTATTCCTCACTGGAATGGCATTGAAGTCCTTTCGGACTGCCTAGAATCTCTACAGAAATCAACATACCCTAATCTAGAAATAATTGTCGTTGACAATGCTTCAACTGATGGCAGTCCTGACTGGGTAAGCCTTCATTATCCAAATATTAAACTGATAGAGAATAATACCAATCTTGGATATGTCGGAGGTTGTAATAAAGGGGCAAAAGCTTCTACGGGCGATTATCTGGTTTTTTTAAATAATGACACTATTCATAATGAAGGATGGATTGAAACCCTTGCAGATTTTTTAAACCTAAATCCTAAGGCTTCTGCGGTTCAGCCAAAGATATTGAATAATTATGAACGTAATAAATTTGACTATGCTGGTGGATGCGGTGGCTGGATAGATGTTCTTGGATTTCCATTTGCAAGAGGAAGATTATTTTTAGAACAGGAAACTGATAGCGGTCAATATGAAAAAATAAGACCAGTTTTTTGGGCTAGCGGTACAGCTATGATGATTAGAAAAGATGATTTTGATCTATTGAATGGTTTTGATGAAACTTTTTTTGCACATCAAGAAGAAATTGATTTATGCTGGAAGATTCATCTTTCAGGAAGGCAGGTATGGTCAATACCAAGCGCTATAGTTTATCATAAGAATGCCGTGACCCTACCCATGTTTTCACGGTTAAAACAATATTTGAATCATAGGAATTCACTGTTAATGATGTTATCAAACTATAGCTTACCAATGACGCTTTACTTAGCTCCTATTAGAATAGGCTTGGAATTTGTTGCTCTTTTATATTCTTTATTTTGCCTTGATTTCAATCATTTTGTTGGAATAATTCAAGCTTTATTATGGGTAATAGTTCACCCTCATATTATTTATAGACGTAGACGACATATGCGAAAATTGCGCAAAACAAAGGATAGTCAAGTAATCAAAAATATGTACTGGGGTAGTATTGTGTTCGATTATTATATCAGAAGAATCAAAAAATCTTCAGCGCTAATTCAAGAATAATTAATCTATTTTGATTTAATAATTCTGCCAATTATTTCTTTCAATAATTTTGCTGCAGTTATAGCAGTGATATCATTTACATCATTGATTGGATTATACTCTACAATATCTCCGCCAATCACATCACCCTTTAATGAATGAATAATATTTATGATATTTCTTGTCGTCAATCCTCCAGGTTCAAGGTGAGATACGCCAGGCGCATACGCAGGATCAAGCCCATCTAAATCTAAAGAAATATAGACTGGCCCATCAAAATTAAATGATAAGTCATGATTAAAGTCTTTCATTTCAATTACTTCAACTCCAAACTTATCTACTTGAGCTCTTTGGTGATCATTTAATGTCCGTATTCCAACTTGAACTAATCTGTTAACTAAATTATTTTCCATTATTCGAGCAAATGGAGATGCATGTGAAAAAGGATTATTTTCAAAATTATCATACAAATCAGGGTGTGCATCAAAATGTAGTATATTTAATGAATCATATTTTTTTGCATGAGCTTTGATTATTGGATATGTGATTGAGTGATCCCCACCTATTGAAATAAGATTATTACCTTGCTCCAGTTCCTTAAAAGTTGCATTGTGAATTTCATTAATTGCTAATTCACCAGATGGAAGTTCTAGCGAATCTAATATTTCAACCATAGTATTGCTTCTACAATTAATACCATTTTCTGAAAAATCATTTGTAGAATCTGAATGAAATGCTTCAATTATTTTTTGTGGAGCTTTAGCAGATCCTTTTAGAAAAGATGAATTTTCATCCAAAGGTATCCCCAGAATTGATATCATATTTCGTTTCTCTATTAATTTATTGCTTTTAAATAGATATCTTTATGGGCTTGATCCATATAGGCAAGCTGATTCAATATTTCCTTTTGACCCATTATGCTTAAAGCTTTAACTAGATCTGATCGATGTGCATCCAAAAAATAAAGAGTTCTTCCTGTTGGGAACTGACGAAAAACTACCTGCATAGCTTCAATCATTAATTTGAATTCATCTAAAGCTTCATCAGGTTTACCTTGTTTGAAATAATCCATAGCAATGTAATATGCAAACCGAGCTTCTCTTAACCCTTTGTTTTCTGTCACCTCTTTTAAGAGCTGCATGCGCGTGCTCCATCCTTTTGGATAATCCGATGAAATACCTCTTAGCATAATTTCTCTAGACTGGTCATAGGCAAGATTCCCACCATAAAAATCATAGGTATCCATATGCCCAGCTAAAATCAAGTAGGCATAGAATGCAAAAAAACTTCCAAGTGGTTCAAACATAACCGGATCAAAATATATAGAGCTTCCTGCATTATAATAAAATTGAAGAGATTTATCAAAATATCTTAGATCCATTCCATCGGAAATAAGAACTTGTGCATGGAAAGTTTCCATACC
>JAYZHP010000048.1:0-3610 GCA_036166415.1 Fidelibacterota bacterium
GAGATTATGAAATCAAATTCACTATTTTACCTTAGTTTACTATTTTATATATCATGCCAGGACCCTATTGATAATAAAATAGAACCCACATGGACAGTGGTCCAAAAATCAATTTTGAAACCAAATTGTGCCAACTGCCATATGTCTGGTTCTGCGATAGAAAGACAGAGCGGATTAAGTCTTGATGATTCTTATTCTTATAATTCATTGGTTGGAGTAACTCCAAAGAATGAATCCGCTAAAAAAGACGGCCTTTTAATTGTTAGCACAGAAGGAGGAATGAAAGGATTAACAAAAAGCTATTTATGGGAAAAAATAAATGCGTACGATCAAGAACATTTCCTAACAGACCATCCTGAATATGGCCAACTCATGCCACCGGGAGGAAACTTTCTAACGGATGGAGAATTACAATTTATTAGATCATGGATTGAGTCCGGCGCCCCTGAATCGGGCATCGTCGCTGATGAGAAACTATTACTTGATACAGCTAGATATGAGGCGACATCATTTTCGAAACTTGATCCACCTTCAAATGGGTTGCAGCTACATTTAGGACCTTTTGAGATTCAACCAAATTACGAGCGTGAATTTTTTCAATATACTGATTTACAACATGATAAAGATTTATATGTAAATCGTATTGAGATTGAAATGAGACCAGGTAGCCACCATTTTCTTATGTATACCTTTGACAACAATATTCCCCAACGAATACTTCCAAACTATGGAGAAACTAGAGAGCTAAGGGATCAGTTTGGTGCAACTAACCTATCAACACTCTATGCCATGCAATTTCATAAATTTTTTGCTGGAACCCAATGGGCTAGATTAGACTATAAATTGCCAGAAGGCGTAGCTTTAAAAATACCAGGTGAATATGGATTAGATCAAAATTCACATTATGTAAATAGAACCGATTCCATAATGATTGGTGAAGTGTATACGAATATTCATTTGGTCGAAAAAGATAATGTAAAACATATTGCTGAATTATTTGATTTTAATAATAGAGATATTTATTTACCGCCGAAAAAGATCACAACTATTGAGAAAATATTTCGCGTTGATGAAACATATCATTTTGGCCAGGTGTTTTCACATGCCCATGAAAAAATGATAGAATTTATTGTAGAAATATCTGGTGGAGATAGAAATGGTGAAGTGATTTATTGGACAGATGATTGGCAGCACCCACCAATAATAAATTATGAACCACCTATTGTATTAAATCCTGGAGAAGGATTGAAATTAAAGGCCACCTATGATAACCCAACAAATAATCCAATCTCTTTTGGTTTTAAATCTACCGATGAAATGATGATCTTATTCGGATGGTATTACAAATAGTTTTATTTCTATGAAAATTTATCGAAATCTTATAATCATATTTTCCTTATTTAACATAATCTCATACTCTTTTGCTCAAAATAATTATCCTATTGTTCTTGTACATGGATTCATGGGATGGGGACCAGATGAGATGGGTTCATATAATTATTGGGGCGGGAAATATGATATCAAACAACTTTTGGAAGATCAAGGGCATCAAGTCATTGTAACCAGCGTTGGGCCTGTATCTTCAAATTGGGATAGAGCCGTAGAGCTGTATTATCAATTAAAAGGAGGGCAGGTTGATTATGGTAAGGGTCACTCAGACAAATTTGGAATTATTCGCAAACCAGACAATAAAAAATACCCCGGTCTCTACCCTGAATGGAGTACAAATAAACCGATTCATATTATTAGCCATAGCATGGGTGGGCAAACCGCACGAATGCTGGATTATTTATTGAGTACATCAGTTTCAGATACTTCAGGAACAGTGGAAAGAAGTACTTTACTAGGAAAAAAACAAAATGGGTTAATAAAGTCAATTACAACTATTTCAACTCCCCATAATGGAACAACATTATCAACATTTGTAAGTTCAGGTATTCCATTTCTACAAGATATGATTGCAGTTGCAGCGGTGGTAGGTAATTCGTTCTATAATTTTGACCTCGAACAGTGGGGATTTAAAATTGATAAAGATGAAAATTGGACATCATACTTTAAGAGAATGCAGGATCACCCAGCATGGGGTACTAAAAATATGGTATCATGGGATGTAAGTATTCAAGGTGCATTAGAATTCAATAGCAATGCCATAGCAAGTACAGATATATATTACTTTTCATTCGTTAATAGCAATACAATTAAAGATAATAGAACTGGAAGGCATGTACCGCATAAAAGTATGTCATTTATAATAAGATCTAATGCAAGATTAATGGGCATGAAAAAAGCATATTATAATGATGGGTCATCTACAGACTCGACATGGTACGAAAATGATGGGATTGTAAATAAGGTTTCAATGTATGGTCCCACAACAGGTATAAATGGTCCAGATCCAATTAGTTATTATAAGGAAAACGAGCTATTAATTCCAGGCCAATGGTATGTAGTTGATGATATTCAAATGGATCATAAAAGGATGGTTGGTCACGGAACTAGCAAAAAAGATTTTAATATGTTAATGGAAAGATATATGCAACATATCAAGCTATTAAAATCATTGCCAAAATAAGATTGATTAAAAATGAATATATTTGTAATATACAAATATGGAATTTGCTGAATTACTAAATCAGCTACTCATTGATCTCCAGTCAATTTTTAGAAAAAAAAATAAAGAGCTATCCGTTAGCTTTTCCCAGGTTATTGTGATTTCATCTATTCCAAATGATGGGATAAATATGAGTTTATTATCTCATAGAATTGGCGTTGATAATAGCACTTTAACTCGATTAATCGGTATTTTAATTAAAAACAATTATGTTATAAAAATAAAAAACCCAAATGACAAGAGATCAGTAATTGTATCGCTTACTAAGGATGGAAGAGAAATACTAAAAAAAATAGAATCCAATGTCGATTCTTTTTCAGAAAAAATATACAATGATTTTCCAAGAGAAGATAAAATTAAAATTAAAGATAATCTTGGTGCGTTGCACTGGAGCATATCAAAATATAAGTTATCTGAGTAAAATTTGTATAATACAAATAATAATTTGATTCTACAATGGTATGATGGTAACAAAAGAGATTTACCTTGGCGGCTAACCAGTGACCCCTATAAGATATGGATTTCAGAGGTTATGCTTCAACAAACTCAGGTTTCTACAGTAATACCCTACTACAATAATTGGATAAAACATTTTCCAACTATTTTCTCAGTAGCTAATTCACGAATTGAACCCTTGTTGAAAATTTGGGAAGGATTAGGTTATTACAGTAGATGCAGAAATTTTCATAAAGCCTCAAAGATTGTCGTAAACAAATACAATGGAATTATTCCCAATAATTATAATATAATAATTAGCTTACCTGGAGTTGGTAATTACGTTGCGAGTGCAATACTATCCATAGCATTTAATAATCAATTACCTGCGCTTGACACAAATTTAAAACGGGTTATCTCGCGCATTTTAGGTATCAAAAGTCTTACAAAACGGAACAATAATCGAATTTTAAAATTTGCACAAAATTTAGTTCAATGTGATCGTCCCGGAGATATTAATCAAGCATTGATGGATATAGGGAGTCAAATATGCACAATCAAAAA
>JAYZHP010000049.1:0-13107 GCA_036166415.1 Fidelibacterota bacterium
CTGCAGGTTTCTTTGCTGCGGGCTTCTTTGCTGCGGGCTTCTTTGCTGCGGGCTTCTTAGTTTTCACTATAGCAGGTTCTTTTCCAGAGCTACTTTTGGCTAATGATGCTTTTTTTAACTCCCTTAATCTTTCTTTATTTTTTCTATGCTTCTTAGAAACTAATTTGTGTTTTTTATTCATTCTATTCCTTTTCAAAAATTAATTAAATCTTGCGGGAACGCCTGGGAATTGAACCCAGCTCCTGCTTTATCAGAAGGACAACGGTGTTGAAGACCGCGAGGGGCACCAGCCACCTAATCATTCCCATATGTATAAAAATTCCTATTTCGGACTATTTATAACACGGAAATCTAATCCAAATTTAGATTTAACACTTCTACCAATTTTTTCAGCTTCATTTCTAGATTGATATCGAACTATCCGTACCGCATGTAGCCTTTTCCCATTAGAATTAATTTTATGAACTTCAGTAGGAAAGCCACTATTCTGAAGCTGCTTTTTTAAACGATTTGCATTATTATACTTTCCAAAGGCTCCAACTTGTATGACCCAAGGTTTTGTGGTTTTTTTTCTAGAATTTGATTTTGTTCTTTTGGCTTTAACAATTTTAATTCTTTCGCTGATTGTATTTCGATCTAACCGGACTAGTTTAGGATCTCGATTATTACCAGATATATCTAATAAACCGTATTTCTTATAATTCAAACTTGGGTATAGTTGATATATTAATTGCAGAGAAAGCTTCGCTGAATCTTGCTCTCCAGTAGCAATGTAGGAATTCACCATTAGGTCCATTGCGCGCTGATGATGGTCTGCTTTAGGATAATCTAATATTGCTCTCTTTAATTGAGTGCTTGCCTGAGAGTATAGGCCTCTTGCAAATAAATACTCTCCAATTTTCATAGATGATAGTGAGGCAAAATCAGAATCTGGATAATTATCAATTAATTTCTGATATTGAGATAATGATGAATCACCATCTTTATTTATTAGAGCCTGAACAAAATAAACTCCCGGTTCATCCGGATATCTAGATAATAAATCTGGTAGGTTTTCTCTAACCTCTTCATATCTACCTTTTTGAATTAACGTTAAATATAAATTTATATTTTGAGCGCTAATCAATGCAAAATTGATAAATATATAAATAAAAAATTTCTTCATTATTAATTTCTATCATCCTGCAATAGATCAAAGATCTTATCGATACTGCTTGAAAGATGATGATTTTCTGATTCTTTTAAAGAAAGTTTTAATTTCATTAAATGTATAAAAATAGAATTTTCATTATTAATCAGAGCTTCATCAATTAAGTTCATCGATTCATTAAATTCACCCTTTTGCTGAAGGACATTGGCTAAATTAACTAAAGCTACAAGATTAGAAGGATTTTTATCTATAATTCTATTATAAAATTTTTCTACCTCATCAAATTGTCCTAAATCAAAATAGGCAGATTCAATTTTTGATAGTACCTTTTCTCCATTATTTGGATTTAGATCAATAAATTTTTCCCAATTTTTTATAGCTTGGCTAAATTGATTATTAGAAGCATATATATCTCCCAATTTTAAATAGGGTAAGCCAAATTCTGGCGATGTTTTTATAGCTCTCTTTAGCAATGAAATTGCCTCATCAGACTGATCATTTTTTTGTTTATCCATAGACTGAAAGACTAAGAACCTTGATAGCCGATCAGGGTCTTTTGATGCCTTGATCCTTTGAACTGATTTTGAAAATTGCGCAGCTTCTTTCCACTCGCTTTGAGTTTCATATATTTCTAATAGAAATTCATTTGCCCATAAATTCTTTTTGTGTGATTTAAGTACAATCTCAGCTTCTTCTTTTGCTCGATTTAAATTACCTGACTTGTAATAGTCTAAAGCTAAAGATTTATGAATTTGCCTAACAATATCTTTGGATAAATTTGGTCGCATCGTTAAAGATCGATGGATCTTTATTGCTCCTTCTATATTCCCTTCCTCTCTAAGAATATTTCCAATTTGCAAATATGCATCAATATGATTTGTATCTTGCTTAACAACATCCCTAAGATGTTTAAGCGCAACTTTGGTATCGCTTTGAATTATCGCATTAAGAGCTTTTGTATAGATTGATTCGGTTGACTGAATTTGCTTTGGTCGAAAAAAATAGATCGCAATTACAGTTAATAGAACAATGGTAAATATAATTGCAATTAAGAGGAAATAGGAATTCAATATTAGCCATCTCCACTTTCAGAATCATAAATATCTTCATCAATCGATGCATTGCGCAATTCATTTAATTCATCAGACAAATTACGATTTTTATTCTTCAGAGATCTTATTTCAGACTTACCCGAAAGTATCATCATTAGAGCCACACCATAACCAATCATCATCCCAACACCTAAAGCGCCAAGCATCACAACGGAGACAGGTATAGCTTCCTTTTGGTAAAATACTAAATCTACATCAACGGGGTTTGTATTTTGCAAAAGAAAATAAAGTATTATTATAACGAGCACTAGTGCGGAAAATATTTTTACTAATTTCATATTACAGTCTCCAATTCTTGAATTTTTTCAGTTTTACCTTGAAGAGTTATGCCAAGAGCAGATTTAATTTTGACGGGTACTATATCTCCAATTTTTTCATTTGTCTTATTAAAAATAACCCATTTATTTGAATCAGTTCTTCCCGCCCACTGCTCTGATGATCTTTTACTTTCTTTTTCAATTAAAACCTTCTCGGTGTTCCCAATATACTTTTTATTTCTAATTACTGTATGCTCGCGTTGCAAGCTAATTACCTTTTCAAGTCTCGATTGTTTTTCATCTTCAGGCACATGATCTTCAAATTCCGCTGCTTTTGTTCCAGGTCTTGATGAATATTTAAAGGTGAACGCCGAGTCAAACATTACCTCGTTCATAACTTCAAGTGTTTCATTAAATTTAATTTGATTCTCTCCTGGAAAACCAACAATTATATCTGTTGAGAGACCAACATTTGGAAGTTTGTTTCGAATAAAATGAGAAAGTTTAATAAACTCCTCCTTAGTATAGGTTCTATTCATTCTTCTTAATACTTGATTGTTACCAGCCTGTAGAGGCAAATGAACATAGTTGCAAATATTATCATAATTTTTCATAACATCTAATACATCAAGTGTCATATCCTTTGGATGTGGAGATGTATATCTTATTCTCTTTACGCCATCTAAGCTTGCTACAGATTCAAGCAGTTTATGAAATTTTTGACCTTCATAATTATATGAATTAACATTTTGTCCAAGAAGAGTAATTTCAGAAAATCCATTATTTACAGCCAACATAACTTCTTCAATGATACCTTGAATGCTCCTAGATCTTTCTCTTCCTCTAGTAAATGGAACAATACAAAATGTACAAAACTTATCACAACCTCTCATGATTGAAACCCATGCATTAACCCCTTCATTCCTGCTCGGGAAAAGGTTATCATAAACTTCGTATCTAGATAATTTAGTGTCCACAATATGGGTATTGTTTTTATTGCTTCTATGGTAGAGCATTTCAGGTAATTTTCTATAGGAATCCGGTCCAAGCACTATGTCTACGTATGGCTTTGACTCCAATATATTTTCTTTCAAGTTTTGAGCCATGCACCCTAAAACTCCAATAATTGTTGAAGGCTTTTCATTTTTTATCTTATGATAATACCCTAACCTAGAATGCACTTTATCCTCAGCATGCTCCCTAATCGCACAGGTATTAACAAAAATAGCATCAGCATTATTAATATTTTTTGTTTCAGTATAACCTGCGTCAAGCAGCATCGTAGATACTAATTCAGAATCCGCCACATTCATTTGGCATCCATAGGTTTCTATAAAATATGATTTCTGCATAGATTAGGTGAAAATTATGAAAAGAAAACTAGAGGAAAAAGGCTTACTTCAAGTAGCCTGAGAAAAAATAATCCAAAGGATTCTGAGGAGCTCCATAGTGATGAACTTCATAGTGTAGGTGAGGACCAACTGCTCTACCAGTATTTCCGCTAAATGCGATTAAATCACCTCTGTTGACTTTTGTCCCGGATTTGACATTAATCTTTGAAAGGTGTGCAAACAAAGTTCTATATCCGTTTGAATGGTCAATTTTGACCACCTTTCCATAGCCTCCTTGATTTCCAGCATATCTTATTTTACCATCAGCTGGTGCGTATACCTTTGTACCGCTATTGACCGCAATATCTTGACCATAGTGAAACCTAGTATTTCCATTGAATGGATCTTCTCTGTAGCCAAATCCCGAACCAAGGTAACCTGTTTGAACAGGCCGTATTGAAGGTACATATTTCAAATTATCAGAATGGTTGCGAACAACTTCATATAAATTATTGTAGCTATTTAATTCAAGCTTAACTTTTCTTGAGAGTGCATTCACGTTCATTTCAATCTCAGTAATTCTGCTAGTGATGTCACTTGGAATGTCATCTATTGTGTTTGTTTTAAAATCAGTTCCACCAACTCCCAACCTTCTGACATCTTTATCAATTTGCGGCAAACCAGCATATGTTCTAATAGCCTCATCTTTTTTCTCTATAGACCCTACTTCACCAGATACATTATCTAATTGAGACTGCAATGATACAAGGGTTTCAGATAAATGCTCATAACTTGATCTTAAGTTATTCATTTTAGTTTTATATAATATGCCAGTGAGGGCATTAGCTGTAAAGAATAAAATCGTTGAGATAGATAATACTGAAATACCAATAACAATTAATGCAAATTTTCGAGAAAAATGATAATTGCGCACACCAGTATCTTTTTCAGATACAATTATATAGTTATGGTATTTGTTAGTATTCTTTTTTGATTGAAACATTTTTTCTTAATTACAATTCAAGGAATAAATTACGAATATAGACTAAATACTCAAAAAATTAAATTATTCATTATCAGTCTTGTCTGATTCTTCTTTAGAGCTGTCATCTTGTTCCAATTTTTCACTAATTGAATCTGATGGCAACTCTGATACTTCAAGCTCTTGCTTTGCTTCAGTCTTAATCTCTTTAATTTCATTTTCTTTTTCAATTATTTGCATATTTAAACTATCAATCTTCTCCACATGTGAGAAAAACTCAGCATTGCCGGTAAAATTAGACATATTTGCTTCTTTGGAATGGTTGTATACTAATTTTCCTAGGGCCGATATTTCTTTATTCTTATCGCGTTGGAGCTGGTGAACCACCAGCTTAATTTTACTTATCTTTGTTAATTCTTCAGTCTTGGCAACAGCAACTTTACTCACTTCTTCTGCTTTTTCAACTGCAGCATTACTCCAGTCTTTCATATTTGATTTTAAATCATCCCATATTTTTGACATAATTAGCTCTTTTTATAATGTATAATTTCTATTATTAATTTCTCTTCAGCAACATATTTGCTATATAAAATAAGCTAGATCCAATAATTAGGGCATTAATTTCTAAAGAAACATTTTTATCATTGATTCCTTTGACTAACCCAGATAAAACTATGAACATTGAAAGAATCTGAATGCTTCTAAGTATGATGTACTTCATATCTCGTTCTGTAATTTATCCATCTAAATATTGTTTTTAAGCTCCATTTATATGAATTTTTTAGGATTAATAGTGGTTCATTTGAAATCGAAAACTTTTTAGCAAAAAAATACATCTGCTTATCATTTAAGCGCTCATAAAGGATTCGATTTATAAAAGATAGTTTTCTTTTTTTATTTATTCTTCGATATAGACTTTTTGCATTTGAATTCTCACCCTTGATTTTCAATGCAGCAACCATACCAGACATCATAGACATTCTCATTCCAAAACCAAATAGATAATCTTGAAAACCGCCAGCCTCGCCAATAGTAATTGGTGAATTTAATGCTTTAATAGGGATTGAAAAGCTACCCCTGCTACTGAAATCTTTTCGTTCGAAAAAATTAATATTCATTGATTTAAAATATTTAATACAATTCTCAAGGAAGTTTTCTTCAGAATTCTTCACTTTTTTATATGCCGTTGCGATTGTACCTCTACCATTTTGAATAATAAGATAAGCATAGCCTTTTGGTGCAAACTTTTTTCCTAATAATAAATGAACCTGATTTTTTAATTTGGTATTAAAATTGATTCCTTGAATATAGGCTGAAGCCCTCCTTGTCCCAGTTGCTATTATATCACAAGAACTTGGAGCCATTTCTCCAAAATTAAATTCAACGCCAGCCTTTTTGCACTGCAGAAACAATTGATGATCTAAATCATTGAAATTATCACCACGACTAACTAAATAAAAAAAGGGGGCTTTACTTTGAATGCGCAATGGTTTTTCGCTTGGAGCGTGAACAAAAAAACTATTAATTGGGCTAGATTGTATTTTATTGAATTCAAAACCAATATTTTTGAAAGAGGAATGAATATCATCATTAAATATCCAATTTTCTAAACCCTCGTAATCGCCATGACGACTTTCACCTATTTTTGATCCCTTTTCATATATTACGGTTGAAATATTATTACTCTGAAGGAACATTGCGGCTGACAAACCTGCAATCCCTCCACCTGCAATCCTTACTTTTTCATGAGATACGTTATGTGTCACAATTAAGCTGTCTTAATGATATAATTTCTGGTATTTTTGTTAGTTCGCTTAGTATTTTTTTTGAAATCATACTATCAACCCTAACTACGGAAAAAGCTTGGCCTTCTTCAGCTCTGCTAAGAATAAATCCCCCAATATTTACATTATGCTTCCCAAGAATTGTTCCAACTTTCCCAATTACGCCTGGAACATCCTTATTCTTTGCAAATAACATATACCCATAAGGCATAACATCAATATCAAAACCAAGTATATTGACTAACCTTGGCTTATCTTGCCCAAATATTGATCCTGCGATCCGCGTAGGATCGGTACTTCCAGAAACTCTAGTTCTAATCAAATTAGTATATGAGCCACTATCATTTGTATAACTATGCTCAATTTTTATACCCAACTCAATAGCAAGTGCTTCGGAATTTATATAATTGATTCTTTCTGGAATTCTCCTAGAAAGCAAACCTTTTAGAAAAGCTAGGGCTATAGGTTTCGTGTCTTCTAATGACCCCGAGCATTCTACTTGAATTTTTTTAATAGATCCTGGGTTTAGTTGATCTTGGAGCCTACCCATTGTTTCTGCAAGGTCAAGACTAGACTGAATCTCTTTGATGATTGATATATCTGAAATCGGCATATTTATTGCATTAGCCAACTTTTCTTCAAGTAAGTAATCTCTGAGCTGTTCACATATAGAAACACTAACACCCTCTTTTGCTTCTTTTGTTGATGCTCCCAAATGGGGTGTTAAAAGTATATTTGGCGCATCGATAAGTGGATTGTCTTTCTCTATAGGCTCTTTAGTATAAACATCTATTGCTGCTCCTGTAATCTCTTTATCAATAAGTGATTTTGCTAAATCTGATTCATTAATTATACCCCCTCTGGAAACATTAATTATTCTAGCGGTTTTTTTCATTGCTTTAAGGCGATTGTAATTAAATAGATCTCTAGTATCATCGTTTAGCGGAACATGAATTGTAATAAAATCAGAATTTTTTGTTAAATCATCTAATTCTACAATTTCAATTTCTTCACTATTAAACATTTTCTGATTTACAAAAGGATCGTATCCTATTATTTTCATTCCAAATGATAGACATCGAACCATTATTTCTCTACCTATCTTTCCTAGTCCTACAATTCCTAAAGTTTTATTTCTTAATTCAGAACCAATGAGTAGATGTCGATTCCATTTATTTTGTTTTAGCTCAAAATCTCCAATAGAAATATTTCGTGACAAAGCAAGCATCATGGCTACAGTGTGCTCAGCTGCAGAAATAGTATTTATATCTGGCGTATTCATTACGACAATTCCATTACGTGTTGCTGAGTTAATATCGATATTATCTACTCCTACGCCTGCACGTCCAATAACGCGTAGTTTTTTTGCGCTATAGATAGAATTTTTATCAATTGATGTTCCGCTCCTAATAATCCACCCATCAACATCTTCGCATGCTTTTATCTTATCAGTATCTGAAGCATCATATAGTTGAATAACCTCAAAATTTGCATCTTCAAGTATAGAAATACCTAATTCAGAAATTGGGTCAGTTATAAGTACTTTCATGAAATTATTATTTGGACTGTTTTGAGCGTATCAAATTAAGCGCAGAGCCAGCCACAAACCATTCTATCTGGGATTGATTATAGGAATGATTACATAATATCTGATCAGTTGTTTTATCTTTATGTGTTAATAAAATTGTTATGAGCTTGTCTTCTTTAAATTGATCTAAATCAATAAAATTAAAAATGTCATCTTCTTGGATAAGGTCATAGTCACTTTTATCCTTAAACGTCAGTGCAAGCATTCCCTGTTTTTTGAGATTTGTTTCGTGTATTCTAGCAAACGATCGAACTAAAACTGCCATCACACCTAGGAAGCGGGGTTCCATTGCCGCATGTTCTCGAGATGAGCCTTCCCCATAATTCTCATCTCCGATAACAATTGTTGGGATATTATTAAATTTATAATCACGCTGAACAGTAGGTACCGAATCATACTTTCCATTTAGCTGGTTTTTTACTGAATTTACTTTTTCATTGAAACAATTAACTGCCCCTGTAAGCATATTATTTGAAATATTATCTAGATGCCCTCTAAATTTTAACCAGGGACCCGCCATTGAAATATGGTCAGTGGTACATTTACCTTTGGTTTTAATTAATAATCTTACATTGTCAATATTCTTTTTTCCCCAAGGCATAAAAGGTTTTAATAATTGCAATCTATCTGAATTAGGATCAATAATTACTTTTGCCCTATTAGCGTTTTTTGCGGGCTTTTGATAGCCTAGATCATCAACTGTAAACCCATCTTCTGGTAGCTCATGACCTTTTGGCGGCTCTAGGAATAATTTTTCTCCACTTTCATTTATTAAATTGTCTGTTAGCGGATTAAAGGCTAAATCTCCAGATATAGCAATTGCTGTGACAAGTTCCGGAGAACCAACAAAAGCATGGGTGTTTGGATTCCCATCTGCTCTTTTTGCAAAATTCCTATTAAACGAATGAACAATTGTATTTTTTTCTTCTTTTTCTGCGCCATCTCTTGACCATTGCCCTATGCAAGGTCCGCAAGCATTTGCAAAAACTTTTGCTCCAAGCGTATTAAACTCTTTAATAAAACCATCTCGTTCAATCGTCTGTCTTACCTGTTCAGATCCAGGTGTAATCGTAAATTCAGCCTTAGTTCTAAGACCTAAATTATTGGCCTGTTTTGCAATCGATGCTGAACGTGAAATATCTTCATAGGATGAATTTGTACAAGATCCTATTAAACCTACCTTTACATCAACAGGCCAATCATTCTTTTTGGCCATTTCTCGCATCTCTGAAATTGGCGTTGCCCTATCTGGGGTAAATGGTCCATTAAGATGAGGCTCAAGGTCTGAAAGGTTAATTTCAATTACTTGGTCATAATAATCTTTTGGATTTTCGAGCACCTCATCATCAGGCATCAGGTTATCGCTAATTTGATTTGCAGATAGTGCGAGCTCTGACCTTCCAGTTGCAATAAGAAATTTTTCCATTTTTTCATCATAACTGAAAATGGATGTAGTCGCTCCAATTTCAGCTCCCATGTTACAAATAGTACCTTTTCCTGTGCAGGATAATGTTTTAGTTCCTTCTCCAAAATATTCAACTATCGAACCAGTTCCACCTTTTACTGTTAGGATTCCAGCTAATTTTAAAATTACATCTTTTGCAGAAGTCCAGTTGGACATTCTTCCTGAAAGCTTTACTCCGATAAGTTTTGGTAGTTTTAATTCCCATGGCATTCCCGCCATAACATCTACCGCATCAGCCCCACCAACACCAATTGCAATCATTCCCAAGCCCCCGGCATTTACAGTATGGCTATCCGTCCCAATCATCATCCCTCCTGGAAATGCATAGTTTTCCAAAACTACCTGATGAATGATCCCTGCCCCAGGTTTCCAAAAACCTATTCCGTATTTACTGGAAACAGATTCAAGAAATCTATAAACCTCATTATTATTGTCTAATGCATTATTTAAATCAACCTGGGCATCGGTCTTAGCTTGAATAAGGTGGTCGCAATGAACTGTAGAAGGAACTGCTACTTTATCTTTGCCTGCCATCATGAATTGTAAAAGAGCCATTTGAGCTGTAGCATCTTGCATTGCCACCCTATCAGGAATAAAGTCTACATATGATTTCCCGCGCTGATAATTATGACTAGGTAAATCTAAAGATAGATGACTATATAAAATCTTCTCAGATAAGGTTAATGGACGACCAAGCTTTTTTTTGGCAGCCTGAACACTATCGTTCATCCTTTCGTAGTATTTATTGATCATTTTGAGATCGAACATGTAAAACTACCTTAATCTTATCTTAATTATAAAACTGAAAAAAAAATGTGAAATGGTTCATTGAAATTACAACCATCAGAACTTGTATTCAATTTCATAAGAATGATTTAATTATAATTTTATAAAAAAAATCAAAAAAACTTTCCAAATTTATAGCGCCTTAAATAACTAATTTTTATTTAAATGAGACAAATAAGCATAATATTATTTTTTATTGCATTTCAAATACTCTATTCTCAATCTGGGTATGAAATCATAAGTTCATCTGAAGATGAACTGGTTATAAAAATAATAACTGAACCTCTTTCTGGGGATGACTTAAGACCTTTTAATTTATTAATTGGTCTTCCAACTCCAAATTTACCTACAATTGAAATTGAAAGATCTGCTGAAAAATCGCATTCGTTTCAAGTCAATAAAACTTCTCCAGGTGCAGTTTGGATACATAACCAAAAAGTCAATGACCTCTTTACTGGAACGCTTCAAATCTCACCAGCAGCTAATCCAAAAACCTACTTCACGGATATACTATTAAGAATTGCATTTGAAAGCACAATTTCTCAAGAAAAAGGAATAGATGAAATTCATCAATCACTACTTGCTCCAAAAGTTGTTAATTGGAATATTGCTAAAAAGTGGATAAAGCCAACAACAAAAAATCGTATTGAAAAATCAAATTTGCCTGATGGCATGTGGATTAATTTTAAAATCAAAAATGATAATGTATATAGGATTGATGGAGAATTAATCAATTCAACTATTGGAACTACATCAAACCTAGACCCTAGAAGTATTATGATATTTACAGGATCAGCATATGGGCGAGATAAAACTTATGATCTATCTCAAAGATTGGTAAGTGAAAGTAAAGTGCCGTCAAATATGGTAGAAATTCCAATTACAATTTATGGAGAATCTGATGGAAACTTGTCTGATAGTGACTTTCTTTTTTTCTATGCAAAAGGTCCTAGTGGATATGATGTTAATCTTAATAAGGTCGAATGGCACCAAAATCTATATTTTAATGAAAGTCTATATTGGCTATTAATCCCTCATGATTCATCGCTTCGGGGAAAAAGAGTAAAGACTGGGAATATTGTTAATGATGGGCCATTAGAAGCAAATTTTGGCTTAACGTACTACCATTATGAAATTGATAATATAAATCCTCAAGAATCAGGGCTGGCTTGGGGGGATCAGTCAATCAAGCCCAGCGCTTCTATAGTTCAATCTATAGATTTATCACATCCACTGCTTTCAGCTAAGGCAGCGGGGGGTTTTGGAATGATTGGAAATGAAACATCTGAAACGCGCTATAAGAATACTGACCATAATATTTCTCTTCAAATAAATAACATAAATCTATCAAAACTTAATTGGTCAAATATTGGATTAAAATCTGGAAGCTTCGATATTGAAGCGGGGTTGTTAAGGCACGGCTTAAATGGATTTAAATTAACGAATGAATCTGAAAATCCTAACTCAGAACCGTTTTTTGATTTCTTGGATATAGCTTATCAAAGAAAGCTTATATACGAAAGTCCTTTTGAGTTTTTTTCTTCTATTCAATCAACCGATATCACTTATAAGATTGATGGAAAAAATATAATTGCTTGGAATATCTCAAATGCAATAAATCCAGAAAATAGACCCATTATAACTTTAGATAATTCTTATTTTAGAGTCTCCATTCCTCAAGATACTCTTCAAAGATTTTATATTTTTAGTACAGAGGATATCATCAAGGTAGATGATTTAATTATGATTGGTGAGAAAAAGTGGAATGTATTGCGTTCAGTAAATAATAACGCAAAACACATCATAATTGGCCCTGAATCATTCCGAACGGCATCAAACAGTCTAATCAATCATCGACCAAACACATTTTATAGTTCACTAGAAAATATTTATGATGAATTTTCTGGAGGTAACAAAGATCCAATTGCAATTAGATATTTTTTAAATTGGGCTCAAAACAATTGGAATTCTTCACCCTCAACAGTATTGTTTATGGGAGACGCAGACTATGATTATAGAAATATTTCAGGGTTTTCAAAAATGGTTATTCCAACAATTCAAATTGGTACGCTTAATACGCATGCCACCGATGATCGCTTAGTAGCCTTTAATGGCACAATACCCGAAATGGCCTCAGGAAGATTTCCAGCAAGAACAGAGGATGAAGTCAAAAATTTTAGTAATAAAATAATAGAATTTGAAAATAAGATTAATAGCGAATCTTGGAGGCAAAAAATTACCCTAGTGGCAGATGACCCATCAAGACCAGAAAAAGAAAGTTTTGAACTTGCAATAGGCAAGAGTCATACTTTTAATTCTGAAAAATTATCAAAATTGATTCCTGATTTTATGGAAATAAAAAAATTATATCTCGTTGATTTTAAAGAGGTAAATGATGGCACTCCACTTGGCGTTACAAAGCCATTAGCTACCCAAGAATTATTAGATATAGTTAATTCAGGGACTTCAATTATAAACTATATTGGACATGGAAACTCAACCCAATGGGCTCAAGAAAAATTGCTCATCCTTAACGAGCAAAGGAATGATATTGAGTTAATGAATACTAAAATGAAACTTCCACTTTGGATAGCTGGAACATGTAACTGGGGTCATTTTGATAATATTAATGAAGAATCATTTGCTGAAGAA
>JAYZHP010000050.1:0-5442 GCA_036166415.1 Fidelibacterota bacterium
TATTGCGCAACATATTTTATCTGAACCTATATCAAGTCCAGCTTGAATATATTTTTCAGAATTGAGATTTGAACGAATCATGTCCACTCCATAGCTACTAGTTGTTTACTGTATCGCACATCCAGCAACCTATAACTGGTTAACTGACGTTGTCCTAAGGCTTTATCAAAGTTTTTTAAAATTTTTATCTTTCTTGAAATATTATCTCTTCCAAGAATTACTTTAGTTGGCTGTTCACTAAGAATAATTACATATTCATCATTTTTATTGATTGTGAGTTCGGAAATTTCATCATAAAAATCATCATAGTTTTTTTGAATAAAACTTAATATTCCTATTGCCTCTTTTACTTTTATGGAAAATGTAATTTGACCTTCAGGATAAAGATCATTAGCTGGATTGAATCCAGATAAAACTGGAATAAGTGCATTTTCAGTAAATGAATTATTCGGCAAAATCACCGCTTCATCATCTATCATTAATTGAACCTTATTGTTAAGTATTGCAATAGGTTCACGTTCGACTATATCTACTTTAATTAAATTAGGATAATGCTTGCTAATTCTTGCGGCTTTTACAAAAGCATTCTGTTCTAACCTATCTGAAAGATCCGTAAGATCAATATCTTTTATTGATTGATTTTCAATTTCCCCAACTAATTCAATATAATCACTTTTTTCAAGAATATTTTCTCCGGTTATTAATAAAGCATCCATTTCAAAAACTTTTCTATAGGATGCCCATTGAAAGGAGAGAAGTATTAATGCTGCAACCAATATACTAGCAACAATTATTTCTAAATTATTCAATGAAAGCCTAATGACCTTAATTATTTTCATACTTCAAATACCTCTGGAGAAAACCCCAATGTTTTTATTTCTAGTTCAAGTGATATTCCAAATTTTTCATTTACAGATTTTTTTGCCTGTCTAATTAAGTGCACCACATCACTAGCTTTTGCATTACCATGATTAACAAAAAAATTTGCATGCTTAGTTGAAATTTCAGCATCACCTTGTTTCATGCCTTTTAATCCTGCTTTATCAATATAATAACCAGCCGCTCCTTCTTTAGGATTTTTAAATACGCTTCCCGCAGAACGAAATCGAAGTGGTTGCGATGATTTTCTACCACCACTTGCTTTTTGTTTGTTTTTTAATACTGTTTTTTTATCTGACATAATGAATTCAAATTCAGCATCGGTAAGAATTTCATTTGACTGAAATGATGATTGTCGATAATCAAATTTAATTTCTCCTAAAGAGTATGTTTTTTCAACTCCAGACATAGTAACCACATTAACATGTTTTAGATAATTTGAAATTTCTCCACCAAAAGCACCAGCATTCATAATAAGAGCGCCTCCAAGGGTACCAGGAACCCCAATTAAGCTTTCTAGGCCAGATAAATTTCTCCTTACACACTCTTTAACTAGCTTACCAAGCATTACTCCAGTTTCTGCAAAAACTTTATTATTATCAATTTCTAGCCTTTTAAATGATTTGCCTAGAGTTATGACTAAACCATCAATTCCTTCATCAGAAACAAGTAAATTTGAACCTGAACCAATAAAATAAACTGGAAGATTATTTGCTTTTGAAAATTTCAATACTGACTTCAAGTCACTTTTGTCGCTAGGGGTAATGTATGCTTTAGCTGGTCCACCAATTCCATATGACGTATGTTTTGACATTGGCTCATCAAATAAAATTGTACCTTTTACTATCTGCTCTATATCTTTAATCATTTAGCTAATTATTAACCTTACTTTTCAAATGGTTAAATATGGATTCTCCATAACGCCATATGGTTCCTGCGCCTAGAGTTATAATTAAATCTTTTTGTTTAGTAATGCCATTTACTAGATGAGTTAAATTATCTAGCTCAGGCTCATAGAATACATTTTGATGACCAAGCTTCTTTAATTCATCAAAAACCAATTTGCCACTTATTCCACTAATTGGTTTTTCTCTTGCTGGGTAAACATCTGTAATAATAGCTATGTCACTTTTCATCATTGCCTCAGCAAATTCTTTATAAAACTCTTGAGTACGAGAATAAAGATGTGGTTGAAAGACAGCAATTATTCGTCTACTCCAACTAGTCTTTGCTGTTTTAAGAGTAGCTAGTACTTCAGTTGGATGGTGTGCATAGTCATCAACAAGCATTATCTCCCCAACCTCACCCTTAATTTCAAATCTTCTTCTTACACCCTGATAATCCTTCAATCCTTGAATAACTTTTTCATTGCTAAGGCCTAATTCAAATCCAATTGCAGCAGAAGCCAAAGAGTTCAATATATTATGTTCTCCAGGTACATTCAGGAAAACCTTACCACAGTTTTTGTTATATCGGTTGAGAGTATAGGTTGATTTCATTTCATCAAAAATTATATCACTTGCATTAATATCTGCACTTGAAGAAAGCCCATAGGTTGTAATTGGTCTTTTTATCTTATCAATTATTTTATTTATTCCGCTAGACTCGTTGCAGGTAATCACTGATCCATAAAATGGAACTGAATTAGCAAATTTCAAAAATGAATCATAAAGATCATTCATATCTTTATAACAATCCATATGCTCTTTTTCTATATTTGTGATTACAGCAATCGTAGGCTTTAATTGTAAAAAGCTTTTATCGTATTCATCTGCCTCTACAACAACAAGTTCGCTAGAGCCTAATTTAGAGTTTGAATCTAAATTTTTGACAAGACCACCAACAACTAGCGTTGGATCTAATTCTGAATGGGCTAATAGCGTTCCTATCATTGAGGATGTAGAGGTTTTACCATGAGTTCCACCAACAGCAATACTAGTATTTTTTAATGCAATTAGCTCAGCTAGCATTTCAGCTCTTTTAATTGTTGGTATTTTATTATCTTGGGCATAAATAAGCTCAGGATTATTCTTTGGAATAGCGCTCGAATAGACCAAAACTTCGCAGTTATTTAAATTTTCTTCATGATGACCAATTTTTATTTTTGCGCCATTATTTTCAAGCTTTTTAATTATTTCTGTTTTGCTTATGTCTGATCCGCTTACATTAAATCCTTGGTTTATCAATAATTCTGCAATTCCGCTCATACCTATTCCTCCAATACCAACAAAATGAACCCTATTCACCTTTCTAAACATTTTGCATTAACCTTATCGCTTCAAGAGAAATTTGCTTTACTGCATTTGGCAGACTGAGATTTAAACTCGCATTACTCATCTTTTCTAATTTATCATTTGAACTAATTAAATCTTTTATAGTATGAATTAAATCGATATCATCAACTTCATCTTCTTTAATCATTATTGCTGCACCTTTTTTTGAAAGAGATTCAGCATTTTTTGTTTGATGATCTCCAGCAGAAGCTTTAAAAGGAAATAAAATTGAGGGTTTTCCGCAATATGTGATTTCTGAACAGGTAATTGCACCCGATCTTGACATCACGAGATCAGAAGCCGCATATGCATTTGCCATATTATCAATAAATGGAATAACTCTAACCAAATCATTTTGATGATCTTTATATTTTTGGTAAAGCTTTGGCCCAGTTTGCCAAATTAACTGAATATCTAAATTATTTAAATCATCTAATATTTTTGTTATTAAATTATTTAAATAAAGAGACCCTTGGCTTCCTCCAAAAACTAAAATAATTTTTTTATTTACATTCAACGAAAACTTCTCCAAGCATTCTTCACGATTGCCTTTATTTAGTTCTGCTCTTACAGGGTTTCCACTTAAAATACATTTTTTATCTATAAATTCTTGAGCCTCATTGAATGCTATAAAAATTTTGGAAACATTATTTGAAAACCACCTTGTTGTAATTCCTGGGAAAGCATTTTGTTCTTGTATTATGGTTGGAATTTTCCTTTTAATACCTTCACTTAAAGGCAGGGCAGAGGCATAGCCTCCTGTTCCTATGACTAATCTTGGACTGATTAGATTAAATAATTTTTTCACTACCCTTTTTGATTTGATGATTCGATAGGGCAGGATAAGGTTTTTGTAAATTGATGTAAAATTAATTTGCCTATGTAATCCGCTTATAGGCAAAAGAGTATAAGTCAATTTTTTATTTGGAAGTGTATCTTTTTCAATCCCATAAAGCGATCCAACATAATGGATATTGATTTTTGAATTAATCCTTAATATTTCATCCCCTAGGGCTAGCGCTGGGAAAAGATGTCCTCCAGTCCCTCCTCCTGAAATAATAATATTTGTGCTTTTATTCATCAGGATGAGTGTCCCCAAATTTTTTCACCAATACTTCTTTTAGATTCACTGATATTTAATAGAATTCCCAAACTTGATAATGTAATTACGAGATTACTCCCGCCATGGCTAATTAGGGGGATTGGTAGTCCTGTTACAGGAAGAATTCCAGTTACATACCCCACATTAATAAATGTATACAGAATCATGCTTAATACAATTCCTATGGCTAGCATAATACCAAAAGGGTCTGTTGTTTCTTTTGCTATTTTTATTCCTCTTTGAAAAAAGAGAAGGAAAATTGATAACACGCCTATGGCTCCCCATAGCCCAAGCTCTTCACCAATTATTGCAAAGATGAAATCGGTGTGAGGCTCTGGAAGAAAAAGATTTTTCTCGAGACTATTTCCCGGACCCAAGCCCAAGATACCTCCATTGCCAAGACTAATTAGCGATTGCTGAGCTTGATATCCTAAGCTTTTTGTGGCTGAGTCTGAGCCTCCAAAAATTGAACTGACCCAATATATAATTCGTTTCATCCTATATGGCATCATTAGCATTACTGGTATCATTATTGTTAAAGCTCCAGTGGATGCAGCAGCTAAATGTGAAATCTTTGCTCCTCCAATAAATAGCATAATAAAGCCAATTAATCCCAATATTGCTGCAGTACTGAAATCTGGTTGAATAACAATAAGGGATAAAATAATTGCCATAATGAAAAGAGGAGGGGCTATGCCTGAATAAAACTCTTTAATTTGATTACGTTTTTTATCAATATAAAATGCTAGATATATAATTAATGAGAATCTTGCGATATCTGATGTTTGAATTGATAAGAATCCAAGGTTAAGCCATCGCGCTGCAGCACTAGAACCCCTGATTACGTAAATCAACTTTGTCATTAAAAGAAGCAAAATAGATAAGATTATAAGATAAGGAGCAACTGCTTTTAATTTCCTATAGTCTGTTACTGTAAAAAAGAACATCGCTATTATTCCAATTATCATTCTCTTTAAATGAGAGCGAAGATAGATTGTATCGCTTAATCCACTTGATTGATAAAGAGATTTAAATGAGCTAGCACTATATAGCATGACCATACCAATTCCACATAGAATTAATATCAGCCAGAGTAGGTGTTTATCGTATTTTTTTATGATAATATCTAGCTGTTTCATGCTTGCGCCATTTCGTTAACTAGTCTTTTAAATTCATTTCCACGCTCTT
>JAYZHP010000051.1:0-4131 GCA_036166415.1 Fidelibacterota bacterium
AAGTAGATTCTAGATCTGCTGGCGTAAGAACTTGTCGATGTAAGATTATGTCTTTAATGTTTGGGGCATATCTTGCAATCGTATTGATAACCGCATCTCCAAAGTCCTCTCTTTTTTGATCATTCCATCCCCCTTTAATATCATAAGGCGCATACTGTACAAAGCAGGACATAACATGCTTGCCTGGTGGAGCCATATCAGGATCCAGAACGGATGGAAGTATAATATCCATAAATGGAGCTTGAGAAAAATTACCATATTTTGCATCATCATAAGCATTTTCAAGGTGGTCATACGATGGGCTTATAGAAATAGCACCCCTAAGATGTGGACCATCACCTGGTAGGCATCTAAAATTAGGCAATGCATCAAGCGCAAGATTAACCTTACCTGATGATCCTCGAATTCTAAAATTTTTAATTGCTGTTACAAAATCCGAAGGAAGGTCTTTTTCATCTAACATTTTTAAAAATGAAAGCTTAGGGTCTAATCCAGAAATAACCATTTTAGAATTATATTCATCACCATTTTCTAATACCACACCTGTGGCTCTGCCATTTTTAACCATTACTTTTTCCACAGATGCCTCTGTCATAATATCAACACCGAAATGTTCAGCTGATCTTGCGATTGCCATACTCACGGCTCCAGTACCTCCTCTTTGAAATCCCCACGCACGAAATGCGCCATCAATATCACCCATGTAGTGATGCAGCATTACGTAAGCAGACCCAGGAGAACGAGGACCCATAAAAGTTCCTATTATTCCACTAGCAGACATAGTTGCTTTTAATGGCTCATACTCAAACCATTCATCTAAGAAATCAGCAGAGCTCATAGTCATTAGTTTTGTTAAATATTCAAATTGTTCAGATGAAAGTGTTTTTACGTGATTTAATAATTTTTTAGTAGCAGAAAGATCTGATAGTGATGGGCGAATTGCGTTAGGTGCAATAGTTTCTAAAATTGGCCGAACGGACATACCAATTTGACTCATTGCAGGGCCAAATCTCATATAGTTTTCCGCATCTTTTTTTGAATGCCTTGCAATCTCTCTATATGTCTGATCTGGATCAGCGGTGCGAATAATATAGTCATCGTCAAGGGGTGTCATTGTGCTTTCTAGAGGAAGCAATTCCAAGCCAAACCTTGGCAACATCAATTCACGCATAACATTTGACTTCATCAAACTAACAACATAGGAACACACAGAAAATTTGAACCCAGGAAATACTTCTTCTGTTACTGCTGCCCCGCCCAGTACATGCCTTCTTTCTAGAACCAGAACGTTTTTACCTGCCCTTCCAAGATAAGCAGCTGCAGTTAGCCCATTATGACCGCCACCAACAACTATAGCATCATATTTTTTTACACCGGGCATGAACGTTTTCTTTCTGGATCGAAAAAAGGAGTTTTTACTACCGTAGCTTTAGTTAGTTTTCTAAAATGTTCTACTTTTAATTCAAACATTAATTCCGAACCTTCTTTTGCATATTTTGATTTAATATGTGCTAATGCAATATATCGCTTAAGAATGGGAGACCATGTGCCACTGGTTGCATACCCAACCTGTTGATTTTGTTTATTGTATAAAGGAGTACTAGTTCTCCAAGCTGTAGATGGTAAGCCAGGAGGTAGGCCAACTTTTCTATAATGCTTTTCAAATTCTGGCCATTCAATCTCAATACCAACAAAATTCCAACTTGCCCCATTTTGCTCTTCTTCTACCAATGCATTTTTTCCAATAAAATTATTTTTCTTCATTTTAACCGTCCAGCCTAGACCCAGTTCATAAGGGGATGATTTTCTATCATCAATAATTGCATGACGCGAAGAAATATAATCCACATCCAATAAGATCAGACCAGCTTCAACTCTAGCTATATCTAAAGCATGTAGTCCAGTGGGTGTTATACCAAAAGGTGCACCTTTATCTATAAGTAAATCCCAAACAGCTAATGCATTTTCAGGATCCATCCAAATTTCATACCCAAGGTCACCGGTGTATCCTGTACGAGAAATAGATACTGGAATATCTCCAAAGTGTGTATCCGTCATCCAAAAAAACCTGAGACTGTCTAAGTTTTTTGATGAGACTGTATTCAAGATTTGTCTAGAGTTTGGACCCTGCAATGCTAGCGCTGCAGTAGAATAGGAATCATCTTTTATTTGCACATCCATTCCTGCAGTATTGGTTTCAATCCACTCCAAATTTGGCTCTGCGCTCGTAATTCTGAATTTATTTTTAGAAAGCCTTTGGACAGTTCCATCATCAATTACTTTTCCATCTTCATCACACCAAGTTGTATACATAACTTGTCCAACTTTACATATTTCAATATTTCTGGTCACGATATTATCTAATGCTTTTTGCGCATCTTGACCTTCGACAATATATTTTTTTAACGGTGTAATATCTAATAGCCCTGCTTTGGTACGAATAGCAAAATATTCATTTTCATGTGTTAATTCATAACTGGTAGCAGCAAGATGACCAGCCCATCTTCTCCATTCTTGAGATTCATTTAGTTGAGAAGTACGCTCAAAAAAAGGCGACAGCCTTAATTGAGTGGTTGCGTTAAATCTATTTTCATATGTCATAAATTATTTTCTATAAAAAGGGCGCGTTAAGCATGTGGGTCCGCCTGCACCCTTAATTGAAATTTCAGATCCATCATAAGTATGAACTTCAACACCCGCATCTTTTAGTCGCTGTTCAGTAATTGAATTACCACTAAGCATAATTACTTTTTTTGGAGCAACTGCCAAAACATTGCAGCCCATAGTATCATATTCTTCATCAGGGACTTCAATTAGTTCAATTTTTCTATCAAGAAGATATTGCCTAAATGATACCGGTAGCAATCTTGAATAAACCAAAAAAAGATTCGAATCAATCGGGCTTACATTGCTCATTAGGTGTAGGCAATCATTTGGACCTGTCCAGTGTGGCAGGTCTACAGGAATAACTGTATCAATATCATTGCCTAATATTGCTTTTAATTGATTAATGCCTTCTAGGTTTGATCGATAACCTACGCCCACAGCAACTGTACGATTATCGATCCAGACAATATCACCTCCTTCAAGGTTACCGGGAGGCGTTATTTCACCAACAATAGGTATACCGATTGAAGAAAAATACTCTGAAATCATCTCAGGCTCACTTTGACGTAATTGCTTTCCCATTGAGCAAAGTATGACTCCAGAATTTGAAATTAAACAGGGATCGTGAGTGTAGATAGAATCAAGGCTCGTTTTGTCATCAGCTGGTAGTGCATGAATTTCAATATCAAAATCTTTTAATATATTTAAAAATTTATTGTAGTCATTGATTGCTTGTTCAAAATTAGGCGCACCAAAATAGTTTAATTTCTTAGCTTGTTCATTAATATTTGCTTGAGTTTTATATGCGCTATCTGGATGTTTTATCAGTATGCGCTTTATTGGTTTAGTCATATTTTGACAACCAAATATTTTATTCAAAATTTCCTCCACACCAATTAACTATCATGTTGGCAACTACTTCAGTTGAAATTAAAATTTCATCAATTAGGATGTTTTCATTGGCTGCATGGGCCAGTCTTACATCTCCTGGGCCGAAAAGAACGCTGGGAATATTAGCATGATTAGTAAACAGGCGCAAGTCTGATCCATAGGTGACCCCTTCAATAATGGCATCTTGATTTGAAACATTAGTATATATTTTATCTAGCTCTTTTATTAATGGATGATCTAATGATGTTTGACCGGATTCAAATTGGCCTTCAAACCATTCAATTACAGGAGGATGGTCCTTTAACCAATTATCAGATTCAGCAAACTTATTTATATGACCCTCAAAACTTTGCTTTGCTTTTGCATTTGACTCACCTGGAAAAACTCCAAGTCGTCCCTCAGCAATTATAGATTCAGGTACGGTGGAGTGCCATTGCCCACCTTCAATCGTTCCAATATTTATAGGGGCGACCCTATCTTTAGATTGATAGTATTCAACATCAAAAGAATCATGGCGTTCTTTCTCAAAATTAATGATCGATTGGTGGATCAAGGAGTATTTCTCAATAGCGCTTATACCATCCCATCTCATTGAGGCATGGGTCGCTTTACCCGGGACTTTTAATCTAAATG
>JAYZHP010000052.1:0-5626 GCA_036166415.1 Fidelibacterota bacterium
AATTAATCACGATGGCCGTGGATACGATTAAAAAAGATTCAGCGGTCGTAACTAACCTAAACGATGACAATACGAGCACATTTAAAGCAAAAGTATCCACCAGTGGAGAGCTGACCTTTACACCTTCTCCATTAGATTCCACGGGAAAGGATACACTATATTTATTTAGAATAGTGGTAACGGATGCGTGGACCAAGGATGATACGTTTGATATCAACGTAAAAGTACTCCCAGTCAATGATAACCCAATCATTGACTTAACCGCCTATACAAAATTTGGCTCTTGGGGATACAAGGAAGGTGCGCGTAGTGATAGCATCCCGTTAACGCGTTATGTTTACGATGAAGATAACGATACAACTGACTTAAAGTATACATTTAAGATAACAAGCTCATCTCAAAATAATCCGGGATATCCAACTGCTAAGATTGGATTTTTATCTCCGGTTAGTAGGGATTTTAAAAAGATATTTTTAAGCAATTTAATTGATGAGTACCCCACGTCAACTATCATGCAAAAAAATGATGCATATTTGATCTATCCTGCTGGCGTATCTGATCTAAAAGATCCTGTTAAGGTGGATTCGACCAGTAAGATAGGAGGTGTGTTTACAGACACCACTTATGCCTGGATTATGCCTACGGACACCACATCTCTAGATACGAATTATTATACGATCGATAGTATGATGGTAGAATTTACCGTGATTGATCCTGGCGGTCTCACCGGAAAGGATACGATACCATTCTTTATCAATCCAAAAAATGATCCTCCCGTATGGAGTGGATTAAGAGATACGGTTGTTACGGAAAGCGATTCTATTTCACTAGACTTTGCAAATTATTTAACCGATACAGATGACACCCTACTTACGGTGTCTATTTTACCGCTAACTTATTCGGATAAAGTTAGTATTAAGACACCAAAAGACAGTATTAAAGGTGATACGGTATTTTATATTTCACGAGGGAAAAACGAACCCGTCAACTTTAAACCACAAGCATTATGGTACGACTATCAACCAGCAGATGTACCTGGCCAAGAAAATGTGCTTAGAGAAGGCTTGTGGAACCCAAAAGATACATTAAGCAATAGAATACAATTTGAAATTACGGCCGCTGATGATTCAGGAAGTGTTGCTAAAGATACATTTTCTGTTAAAATCCAACGCGTACCTCGTCCTGAGATCCGCATGTACGTTGTCCAAAACAATGCGTTTACCGATTACTATGAGATTTTTCTTATAGATTCGCTAGCTTCTACAAAGGACATCAGTTTGAAAGTCCAATCTGAAACGATACGTTTGGATACAGCGGCCGCATATATTTATGTAGGTAATCACTATATCAGAGGAGGTATTAAGGAGCGTGCATTCGACATATATGCTAAGGGTACTGTAGGAGACACAACTTTACCTACTAGAAACATAACTTTTACCTTAGCAAAAACCTATGGCAACTGGTCCGGGTCAAGTGCAGATGGTAGATTTGGTGTATTGGGTAGAACTGGCTCTGTGGATTATGATCAAACCTTAATGATCTTAGATTCGTCATTATTTGAACCACACTTTAACGATAAGGCATCTTATTTACTAGGCAACGAGTCCTCACGATTTAAAAAATCTGTTCAAGTTTCATTATTATCTGAAGAAAAAGAATTAGCGATATATCAGCGATCCGTAGGTATCGGCTGGGTTGAGTTGCCATCGTATAATGAAAATGGTCAGATCATGGCCTATACCGACAAAATGGGATATTTTAAGATGGGACCAAAGACACTCATCGTTCCTGGGCAAACATCCCTGCATCAGAATTATCCAAATCCATTTAATCCATCCACAACCATAGAATACGATTTAGGCTTTATCGATGGACCTAATCAACGTGTCAATATTACTGTTTATGATATTCTTGGACGTAATATCAAAACCCTGATAAATGAACAGCAAAGTATAGGTCGCTATCGCGTAAAATGGAATGGCAAGGATCAAAATGATGTTCCTGTTTCTTCTGGAATTTACTTTGTAAATCTGATGACTGATAACGGAAGAACTGAAACCAAAAAGATTATGTTGATGCGATGAAGCGTATTATGAAAAAACCATTCATCTTTTTTATTATTACAGTATCCTTATTATTTATAGAGGGCTGTAGGAAGAATTATGTCGTTACTTCTGAGGATGAATCATCCTATGGTTGGGAAATGTTTGAACAGAAAGATTATTTAAAGAGCAAGGAGTGGTTTTATAATTCAATCACTACAGATAAAAAATGGAAAGATGGATATAATGGCCTAGGATGGTCTTACGCTAGGCTTTTAGAAATGGATAGTTTGGACATTGAAAATATTGGTGCGATCAGAACATTTCATCGAGGACTAACTTACTCCTACCCAAATAATGAAATACTATATTATGATAATGCAAAAGGCGAAGATTATCAATTGAGAGAAGCCAATGTTCATCTAGAGATTTTAGCTGGATTAACATTTGCCTATCAAGCAAAAGGGAACAACAAAGAGGCCGTTAAATTTGGATCTGCTTTGATTGATTCGACATTAACAAATCCTAATCCACCTACATGGCATCCATGGGCGTTTAGTCATGATTCTACATTAAACTGGCTTGACCTACGCGTTACGTTGGCTGCATCCTATTTTGCGCTTGCAAAGTTTGATTCCACTCATAAGCATTTGAAAGTCGTATTAGACTCTCTTGGCTCTTCAAGTAAAATAATTAATGACTATTCTACTCTGCTAGGAAGACAAAAAGTTGCCGAGCAGATTGACAGTCTTCAGCGCGTACTCCGATAACAATAATTGACCATGAATAAACAGCATCTTACCTGGATGAAGCAGGCGCTTTTTCAGGCTCAGAAAGCATATGATTTAGACGAAATACCCGTAGGTGCCGTTGTAGTGTTAAACGGCAAAATAATCGGTAAGGGCTATAATCAGCGCGAACAACTCAATGACCCTACAGCTCATGCTGAAATCATTGCATTATCAGCTGCCGCCAATACGATTGAAGACTGGAGATTGAATGATTGCGTGCTGTATGTAACTAAAGAGCCATGCGCCATGTGCGCTGGTGCCATTATCAATGGGAGACTCAAGATGGTTGTTTTTGGGTGTTATGATAAAGAGATGGGTTGCTGCGGATCACTATATCAATTATGCGGGGATTCACATTTAAATAACTCAACGGCTGTTCAAGGTGGTGTCATGGAAAAAGAATGTCTTTCAATTATCCATGATTTTTTTGAAATTCAAAGGAAGACATCGAATATAAAAAAAGGATAAATCATGAAATTTTCTAAAATACATATATTATCATTTTTGTTATTATTCGCTTTTGCTTGTGAAGATGAAAAAGAAGAAGCTAGTAATGCAGCAAATTGCGCAACAATCATGGTGGAAATGGATGCGGCTAATGATGCTTTTGAAGCAAACCCAACCAAAGCTAACTGTGACAAAGTCATTGAAAAGGCTGAAGCCCTTTATGATTGCATGCCGGATGGTCCTGAAAAGACAGAAATGAGACAAGACCTTGATGAGATTAAAGGAATTTGTGCAATATTATCATAAATAGTATTTGTTAATAAATAATAAAAGCCTCACAAATTGTGGGGCTTTTCTTTTGGAGAGATGGCAGAGCTTGGTTGAATGCGCCGCACTCGAAATGCGGTATATCCATAGGATATCGGGGGTTCGAATCCCTCTCTCTCCGCTAATCTTAAACTAAATTATATCTAATAATAACAGATAAAATAAGAGGAACATAAAAATGGCAACTTTGATCATGCGGGATACATACCGTGCACTAGAAGAAGAAATGAAAACTATTGAAAAATTAAAGCGAGAGACTTCAGCAAGAATTAAAGAAGCAGCTGATCATGGTGATCTGAAAGAAAACGCAGAATATCATGCCGCAAGAGAAGAGCAAAGTTTGATTGTTTATAAAAAACAATTAATGCAGTCTCATGCGCCATTTAGATTTATTGAAGATGGTGATATTGATACAGATGAAGTAGGATTTGGTAATAAGGTAACAATCCATGAAGAGGGAAAAGATGATCCCGAAGTGTATTATCTATTAGGGCCTATAGAATTTGAGCTGGATCTTTATCCATTCATCGTGACCTATCATTCACCCTTTGGCCAAGCCATGATTGGAAAAAAAGTTGGTGAATTTTTTACGCTAGAAATTGAAGGCAAAGACATAAAGTTTACCATTAAGATAATTGAAAAGATTTCTGGAAAATAATAATTTTGGACTCATTTAGCTAGATAGCTGAATATCACTCTTTTGTTGATAATGAGTCTGGAGATATGATATAAGTATCTGGTAGGACAGATTGGAGTATATTTAGGTCAAAATTTGGATATTTTTCCTTAAGGCGTCTTGCGACAGTATAAAATCGAAGCGCTTTTACTCGTTTACCGTTTCTGTACAAACCGTGATCTACGCCCTGAATAATACCTTTTTGTTTGCTCACAATTCCGTAACCATTAAGTTCTCCATTTTTGGTCATTAATAATTCGCCGTAATAATATATTTTTTGTTTATTATCTTTAAGTAACATCAACCCTTGGCCATCAATAAATTCACCACTTAATTCTTGATCACCTATAATCAATTTTCCTTTACCAGATATAAAAAAATCTAGTTTAGCATCATAAATTCCTGTAAACGATGCACCACTCTTATGGAGCAAGGTGATATCACCAGAAGGCATATCATCTACAAAAGTTCCGCTGACGGTATTATCCCCCTCAATCGAATTTCCAGATCCATAAACTAATCTTATATCACCATCCTTTTCTTTCGCATAGCCCTTAAAATTCATTTTATCTTTTTCAATAAGATGGCCAAATCCATCCGCTTTTCCGTAAGTAAATTCACCAATATATTCAATCTTTTTATCAATAATTTTCCCGATACCATGAAAGAGTCCATATTTAAATTGACCAATATATTTCTTCTTTCCACCCATATCTTTGCTTCCCCAAATGAATTTATTGTTATCATAAACATTCTCTTCACCATGTTGTTCATAAAAAGCGCTAAATACTTGACGTATAGAATCAATTTTTCCTTCTAATCCATTTTTCAGCATACTTATTCTCTTTTGCGCTGCTTTTTTCAATGAATCAGGGTCGTAGGAGCCCGGCGGGTTTAAGGTAACCGCTAAAGATGAAATTTTATCATTGAAATTAATTTGTCTTAAACTAGGTGTGTTGTTGATGATAATTGCCTGATTTCCATCAAAATTAGACTTATCATAAATAGTAACTTTATAACCCTCTGAGACCTTGAAAGAGCTGATTTTATTATTGAGCCATGATTCTTTATTCAAATCCCTATATTTGCCGATTTTGAAGGGTAATACCGATCCAGAATAATCTCCGTCCGCATAGGCGGTCACCGCATCAGCATCCCTATTGTATTTTTCTACTTTTAATGAGGATATTTTATCATTCCACATAAAAGGGACAAGATTAGCTTTACCTTGAGTGATAGTCACATTCTTTCCTTTAAAGTCACCATGCTCATAGACTGTTACTTGGTAACCTGTTGATATTTTCAATGAACTTATCTCATCGTTCCATTTGTTTAGGCTAGAA
>JAYZHP010000053.1:0-19839 GCA_036166415.1 Fidelibacterota bacterium
CCTTCTCATAGGAAGGCTTTGCTAAGAAATTTAGCTTCAAATTTGATTAAGCATAAGCGTATTCAAACTACTGATTCACGAGCTAAAGAGTTGCGTACATTTATTGAGCCTTTAATTACAAAGGCCAAAAAAGCTGATTTTAATTCAACTAGGTTGATATTAAAAAAATTACCTTTTAAAGAGGATGTCCATACATTAATTCATGATATTGCTCCCCAGTATGTAGATAGAAAAGGTGGGTATACACGAATAATAAAGCGCGGATTTAGAGATAATGATCGTGCTTCAGTATCAATTATTGAGTTTGTTGAATTCAGTAGTGCTGAAAAAGTTGAAGTTGAAGAATCAGAAAAATAACTACAATAGAAAACTTTTATTGAGTATATCTAAAAAGGCAATATTAACTATTGCCTTTCTTTTTATTTTTCCTAATACATTATTGTTTTCGCAAGAATCAATTTTTAAAGAACGCTATCTATGGGTAGTAAGAACATCGATGGTTTCAGAAGAGAGCATTAATTCAATGCTTGAATATGCTGTTATAAATCGTTTCAATAATATTGTTGTTCAAATTAGAGGACGAGGAGATACTTTTTATAATTCAAAATATGTTCCAAAATCATCACTAATTAAAAAATTAGATTTTGATCCACTATCATATATTATTCCTCTTGCTAAGGAAAAAGGTATAGATGTTCATGTATGGCTCAATACATATCTATTATGGTCATCAGGCGCCAAGCCATTGCAATCTGAGCATTTAGTTAATACCAAAGTAGAATGGCTGGATCAAAATGATTTTGCACAATTAAATATTGATACCATAATTAAAAAGAATAGAAATCGTGATAATGGGTTTGAGGGAATATATTTATCGCCAGGGCATCCCAAAGTAAATAGTTACTTATTAAAGGTTTTTAAGGAGTTAATTGAAGAATATGATATTGATGGAATTCATCTTGATTATATTCGATACCATGATAGTGGATATGGTAAAAATCCTTACGCAATTGCAAATTATAGAAAATATAATAACTCAATTGAACAAACTGCTATGTTAGATATAGATCAATATTCTTCTCAGCAGTGGAATGATTATTTACGAAAGTCTATAACTGATCTTGTTAGTGCAACTAAAGATATGATTACTTTATTAGATCCTAGTATAGAGTTATCTGCAGCAGTAAAGCCCAATTTATATGAAGCTCGTGAAAGATTTTATCAAGAATGGGATGTATGGCTCGTTGCGGGATACTTAGATAGAGCATTTCTAATGAATTACGCCACAGATCTTAAGGATTTCGCAGCTAACATTGATATTATGTACGATAATCTTCCAAATAAATACCGCAATAAAATTGTAATGGGTATTTCTACATATAATCAAAATCCTCAAGACGCATTAACAAAAGTTAAATATACAAAGGTAACGCGATTTAATTCGTTAGCATTTTTTTCATATAATTCACTATCTCAAAACAAAACGTATTTCCAAAAGATCAAAAATTATATTTATAAATAATTATTGATTAGACTATAACATGTTTTTATTATATTTTTCCTTTTAAGGAAACTACTTATGCCTAAACATGACATTTCATCACCCATAGGAAGCAAAATTGCTTGTAAGAATTGGCAAATAGAAGCTCCATATAGGATGATTCAAAATAATCTAGATCCTAGTGTTGCTGAAAATCCCGATGATTTAGTTGTTTATGGCGGAAAAGGAAAAGCGGCCAGAGATTGGAAATCATTTAAAGCGATACTGGAAACTTTAAAAAGGCTAAATCCAAATGAAACCCTCCTAATTCAATCTGGCAAACCTGTGGGTGTTGTAAAAACACACATCTCCTCCCCAAGAGTTTTGATAGCAAATTCTAACCTTGTCCCTGAATGGGCGAATTGGGACCATTTCAATGATTTAGATAAAGAAGGGTTGATGATGTACGGTCAAATGACTGCTGGCTCATGGATTTATATTGGTACTCAAGGAATTCTACAAGGAACCTATGAAACCTTTGCAGCGGCAGCTAAAAAACATTATGATTCAGATTTATCAGGCAGGATCGTGGTTACGGCGGGGTTAGGAGGTATGGGAGGTGCACAACCGCTTGCTGTAAAAATGAATAATGGAATTGCTATTTGCATAGAAGTAGACCAATCAAGAATCAATCGTCGTATTAAAACAAAATATCTTGATATATCTGTAGATACACTTGATGAAGCCATTCTTTTAGCAAATAAGGCCAAAAGTAATAAAGAAGCTATAACGATTGGACTAACAGGAAATGCAGCAGATATTGTACCTAAAATGGCTGAATTAAGCTTTATTCCAGATATGATAACCGATCAAACATCTGCGCATGATGAATTAGATGGATATATACCTAATGGGTTATCGCTTGAAGAATCAAATGATCTTCGCAAAGCTGACCCAAAGAAATATATTAATGAATCATATCGCTCAATGGTCATTCATTGTGAAGCAATAATCCAACTTCAAAAAATGGGCTCAATAGCTTTTGATTATGGAAACAATCTTCGAGGTCAAGCAAAAAAAGCAGGTCTAAAAAATGCTTTTGATTTTCCTGGCTTTATCCCAGAATATATTCGTCCACTTTTTTGTCAGGGTAAAGGTCCTTTTAGGTGGGTTGCGCTATCTGGAGACCCTGAAGATATTTATAAAACTGATGCTGCGGTTTTAGAAATGTTTCCCCATGATAAAGTACTGACCAATTGGATACACATGGCAAAAGATCAAATAGAGTTTCAAGGGTTACCATCAAGAATCTGCTGGCTAGGATATGATCAGAGAGCAAAGTTTGGAGTCAAATTAAATGAAATGGTAGCAAATGGACAATTATCTGCTCCAATTGTAATTGGTAGAGATCATTTAGATTGCGGATCAGTTGCTTCGCCCTATAGAGAGACAGAATCAATGAAAGATGGCTCTGATGCTGTTGCTGATTGGCCATTATTAAATGCCTTGCTAAATACAGCTAGTGGATCAACATGGGTATCAATTCACCAGGGCGGTGGAGTAGGTATGGGCTTATCAATACATGCAGGTCAGGTTATATGCGTAGATGGTACTAAAGAGATGGCTATTAGAGCCGAACGAGTTTTAACCAACGATCCCGCAACGGGAATTATTCGTCATGTAGATGCAGGCTATGATGATGCTATAGAAAATGCTAATCAATGGGGTGTTGACGTCCCAACCCTATGATGCCCGCATCGATTAAATTAGATAATATTGGCTGTTTAACTACCCTAGGCTCAAATGGTGTTAAATATATTTACAATACTTCGCTATTAATTGAAAAAGATCGAATTGTAGCAATTGGATCAGGTGATGGAGAAAAAACAATTGATTGCAAAGGCAAGCTCCTCACTCCTGGATTTGTAGATTCGCATACGCATCCAATCTTTGTTGATTTAAGAAGCGAAGAACATCGCTTACGGCTCTCTGGTGCCACGTATGAAGAAATTGCTGAAAATGGTGGAGGTATTGTTTCTAGCATCGAAAGCGTTAGGACTGCTACTGTTGATCAGTTATATGAAAAATCCATACCTAGAATAGAACGCTTCATTGCTTTAGGAACAACAACTATTGAGGCAAAATCTGGATATGGCCTTGATACAGAATCCGAACTAAAATCATTAAAAGTTATAGAAAAGATAAGTAATAACCATATAATTGATATTGTACCAACATTTATGGGTGCCCATGCCTTTCCTAAAGATTTTCTAGAAAATAAAGAAGCGTTTGTAAAGCTTATTTGTGAAGAAATGATACCGGCAGTTCACGAACAAGGGATTGCTGAGTTTATTGATGTTTTTTGTGAAGAAGGATATTTCTCAATTGAGCAATCTAGAAAAATCATTGAAATTGGTAAGTCATTCGGACTAAAGCCTAGAATCCATGCTGATGAGTTTAATAATTTTGGAGCTAGTACGCTTGCCGGGGAGATAGGTTCTTTTTCAGCTGATCATTTAATGAAGATTGATAACAACGGAATTAAATCATTAAAGGAAAATAATGTGATTGCGACATTATTACCCGGAACAACCTTTTTTCTCAATAAGAGCGCATATGCACCAGCTAGAAAACTTATTGATAGTGGAGTAACTGTTGCACTGGCAACAGATTTTAATCCTGGAAGTTGCCATATTCAATCTATGCCTTTTATCATCACATTAGCAGTTATGAATATGTCAATGTCTATAGAGGAGGCATTTCTTGGTGCAACGATTAATGGAGCAAAAGCTCTAGGGCTTGATAGCGAGATTGGTTCTATTGAAATTGGGAAAAAAGCAGATATTATCTTATGGGATATATCTAATTTATTTGATATTCCCTATTATGTTACAGATCACCCTATTAGAGCTGTAATAAAAAATGGTGAAATAGTATTTGGCTCTTGACAGCGAGTTAACTAGTCTTGTAAAATCAACCTCAATTTTAATTAATATTTGGTAAGTAGGATGTCAGTTAAAAAAATCATTACAGTTTGTGCCTTTTTGTTATTTTCTAGCCAATTAACTCTAGCTAACTACGCATTTTATAGACAAGTAGTTAATACTTGTAAGCTCTACAGGATGCCAGTTGATGAAAAGAAAATGTCATTAACAAAAAAAGATGATGGCTCGTATCATTTTTCAATTGAAATGAAGGCAAAATTGCGTAATGATTTTGAAACACCAATGTTAGTTGCATTTATTTCTGTAGGTCAAGCAATTAACCATCAAGAAAAATTTGCAAAAAAGAAAGAAAATTATAAACCCGTAATTCCACAAAACACAGAGGTGACTGTGATTACTTCGCTTTCAAGGGAAGGTATGGTTATTACTGCAAAAGCAACGCCTAAACAGATTAAAGATTTGGCTGATGGCAAGATAGATACCGCAGGATTTATGAGGTTAATAAAAAATTCAATTCAAACTTTATAATTAAAGGAGGAAGAATGTTAGATCCAATGAGTTGGCAAGGAATGTTTGCACAATATGGTCGTTCACTACTATGGGCAATTACTGCTGCGGTAGGTTTCGGCTTAGGCGTCGGTATTTCTTTGAAAGTATTCGATTGGCTATCATCAGATATTGATGAGTGGGAAGAAATCAAGAAGGGGAATATGGGTGTTTCACTAATATTTGTCGCTTTGATTGTAATGGTAGGAATGATTGTTTATAAGGTTATATAAATATACTATTTATATCCATTAATCATAAAAAAGGCCTCTTTTTGAGGCCTTTTTTTTACAGCAAAAATTTTACTATAGATTCAAGATATTTTTGGTCAGTAACATCAAATTGACCCTCTTCTTTACCATCGATATCCAATACAGCAATTAATTGATTATTTGAAAATACTGGTACAACAATTTCAGATACAGTTATATCATCGCAAGAAATATACCCCGTAAAATCACTTACATTATTTACGATTATTGTTTCATTGGTACTAGCAGATTTACCGCACACTCCTCTTGAAAAGTCTATCTGAGCACAGGGAATAATATTACCCTGGTAAGGACCAATTTCTAGTAAACCTTCTTTTGCTACACGATAAAAACCACAAAAAACCCAATCTGGAAATGAATTCTTTAACAAAGAAGTGATAATAGACATTTTACCTACCAGATCAATCTCATAACCATCAAAGTAATGTTCAGCATCATGTATAATTTTTTTATATTTTTCTGTTTTATCCATAAAAGTAACTAAAGATAATCATCATTGATGCGCCTATCAGTGTATTAAGAAAGTTTACACAATTATTATCTATCCATGCTAACCCGGAATCAAGATGAGCAGGAGCGTTACAATGAACCCTTTTTTCTGTATATGATTTGCATTTTGTGCATTTATATTTTCCCTGAAAGAAGCGCCCCAATAACGCGACAAAAAATGATCCAAAAATACCAGCCAAGGTTAATGGGATAGTGAGATGATAGAGATTAAAAATAACAGCTGAAGAAATTGCAATACTAAAAGCACCCAAGATAGATCCAGTCGACCCCAAGAGAGAGATAGCGCCAGAATATCCTTTATTCACAGATTTAAATGAAAAAATCAATTTAGGGTTATTTTTTGAAAAGAATCCTATTTCTGTAGCCCATGTATCAGCATTAGCTGCAGCGAGGGAGCCAAGAAAAGCCATCAATGCAATTGGTGATGGAAAGAAAAAATAAGACAAGGCAATCATACTTGGTATTCCTCCATTTGCAAGTATTTGCAAAAGATCTCTATTTGAATGAGTTTTTCCTCTTAATCGAGATAAAATAGAAGAACTAATAAAAAAGAATACCAGTGGAGCAATCCAAGGCCAGCCGCCAGATCCAAAAATAATTACCCCTATTAAAAAACCACCAATAGCACCACTAAGAGATACAGATTTTAATTTGTAGGCATAAGAAAAAATAATAATGGATAATGCTAGCCATAGGCATAGGTCAAGTAAATTTCCATGGGTATAATTAATAAGAAAAATTTCGTAGGAAAAAAATGTGATTAATGGAATGGTAAGATTATCAGTGCCTCGATATGAAATTAATTCAGACAAAGTAGCACAAACAGCTGTAAATAGGCTTAAAGCAAAGATAATAGGGAGGGGCAAGAAAAACATAGCTCCAAAGACCTTGGCCATAATATCGGTCCCTAAAAGAACAATGATAAAGCTAACGGAAAACATCGCCAAAGATCCATTGACTGACTTTTTATCTTTCCATGGATAAAAATAGGTTGTCGATCTTTTTCCTACTACAGCAGCGGCAGGATCTGCAAAAGTGAGAACTAAAATCGAAATAAAATATGATATTGGTTTATCCCAGAACAAAATAGCTAACAGCAATACCGATAAGGGAAAGTAGATCGTACCATAACTCAATCGTTCAATATTATTCATACTGATAATTTTATTTGCTTTTATAAGATATGTATTAATCACTATAAATAATATAGATAAAGCAATTAGTTGAATATTTACTTTAAATAGAAATGGACAAATTGAAACAATTAAACCTACACAAATATGAATAAATATTCGAGTAGAATTAGCTGGTTTGTTTAGTCGTATTCTTAGCAGCTCCGCAGTGCCAAGAATGGAAAATATTCCAATTAATATCGTTGCAAAAAGTGCCCAATCAGCGATGATTACATCCTAATTATTTATGATTAATTTATCTTATTACCTTCTCTATCAAGAATAATTGGTTTTCCATATCCCAATTTTTGAATTCGATCAAGTTGTGTTTTTGCATCTCCAGCAATAACAAAATACATTTTATTTGCATTAAACCGTGATTTTGCGATAGAACGAGCATCATTAAGATTCATAGAGGTTAGTATATCCTGCTGGTTTTGAATATATGTATCTGGATAATCAAATTCACTCATCGTATCTAACATGTCTATCAAACTTCCTAATCTCTCAAATCGTAAAGCATTCTGCTTGATAAGCTTATTCTTGGTTAGCTCTAGATCCTCACTATTATACGATTTAGCATATCCGTTGATTATGTCTTTGAATATTTGAAGGGACTCTAGCGTTACATTGCTCCTGACTTGTGAATATGCATAAAAAGGTGTTTGATATGTATTCTCACGAAGAAAAGAACCGGCTCCATACGTATACCCTTTTTCTAGTCGAAGCGTACGCATTAGCCTAGCCTCCATTCCTCCACCAAGTCTATTGTTGACAACATTTAGTTTGTAGAGCTCAGGGTTTCCCCCTGGAATAGTTAGAGTACCTACGGTAATTGCTGATTGTTTTGAGCCCGGTATATCAATAAAGAATACTTTTGAACTAGATGGGGCCTTAGATGGCGAAATTGTTGCAATATTGACTTCTTTTCCACTCCATCTATCTGATAGTTGTTGCAAAGATTGTTCAATTGCACTTTGAGTTATTTTTCCTGCGACATGGAAGTGAGATACTTTTGGAGATATATTTTGTTGAAAATAATTTTTTATATCATCCATAGTGATAGATTTCACCGTGCTCTCTATTCCCCCAATGGGAGTAGATGCGGGATGGCCCTGTCCATAAAGTTGTTTCGCTAAAGCATTGAATGCAATTGACTGTGCGCTTGTTTTTCTTTGCTTGATAGTATTGAGCCTACGGTTCTTTACAATACCAAAGGCCTGCTCATCCCATCGTGGCTCAGTTAGCATTTCAGTAACAAGCGCAATTGTTTCATCAAAGTTTTTTGCCAATGTATTTCCTGATATGTACATTGCCTCTAATCCAGCAGAAACAGATATTGAAGACCCTAAAAGGTCTATGGCTTCCTCAAGCTCCGCTGGAGTCTTACTACTAGTTCCTTCTTTAAGCATTGCTCCGAGCATTAAAGCTGTACCTTCTTTATCTGTTTTATCCAAGGACTGTCCACCATTAATTCTCATGGAGAATTGGATAAGGGGAAGTTCATTATTCTCAATTCCGTAAAGTTTAATACCGTTTGAAAGACTACTTCTCCAAACTTCGGGAACCTGTAGAAGCGGTAACTTACCTAAGCTAGGTTCAGATCTATCATAAGTCGTTGGGGTCTTTTCAACATTTGAATCTTTCTCACCGTATTTCATTTTGAATTCTTTTTCAACGCCTTGAACAACCGCTTCTTCTTTTATATAGGCTTCTTCTGATCCAGATAGGACTAAGTCTAATTGAGATTCAGGAACTACGCTTAGATATATAGCATTCTTATCTTTAATGTATTTATTGTAAACACGCTGTACATCTTGTTTTGAGACATTAAGAATATTTTTGATGTCTTGACCAATAAATCCTGGATCACCAGCATACTCATTGTAAAGTCCAAGTTGTAGCGCCTTGTTGAGGTTAGTTGAAATTCCATTCCAAAATGCAGTTTCCTGTCCAGCTTTTATACGTCGCAAATCTTTATCATTTATGCCGTCTTTTTCAAAGTTCTCCAAAGCAGTTGTAATCGCACTGTAAACATCATCAAGACTCACATTAGGGTTTGTTCGTACTCGCATAGTGAATTCACCAGAGATTTCCGATGAATAATTAGATGCAGAGGCGGATGGAGCTATTTTTTGATTCTCGACAATTTCTTTGTAAAAAGGAGAATTTTTACCATCGGATAATAGATCCGCCAATGTATTGAGAGCATATGCATCTGGATGGTAATTTTGTATGGTTGGAAATACTATTCGCAATTCAGGAAGTTTTGCAAATTTATCTAAATGGTACAATTTTTTTGAATTCTCTAAGGTAACGAGCTGAGGTTTTGGATCATCGGTTACATTCATTGATGGTTTTATTTCCCCAAACCATCTTTCTGCCATCTTTTTAGTTTCAGTGAAATCAATATCACCTGCTATAACCAGAGTGGTATTGCTTGGTCCATAAAATTCATTATAAAATTCTTTAACATCGTCTATTGTAGCTGCCTGCAAGTCTTCTAAATCACCTATAACAGACCAGCTGTAGGGATGTCCTTTAGGGTAGAGAGCTTTTAAGATTATCCCTCTGCTATGGCCATATGGCTGGTTGTCAACACGCTGCCGTTTCTCATTTTTCACAACCTGTTTTTCACCTTCAAGGGTTTGTTCATCAACCGTATTTAAAACAAAGCCTAACATATCAGAGGTAACCCAAGCTAGCTTTTCCATTGCGTCTTTGGGAACTACTCCGTAGTAATAAGTAAAATCAAAACTGGTGCCCCCGTTTCGTTGACCTCCCCATGTTGGTATTAATAACCTGTGTGCACCTCTAGGCGTGTTTTCAGATGCTGTGAAAGAAACATGTTCAAAAAAATGAGCAAAACCGGTTCTACCTGGTTTTTCCCTGTTGGAACCAACATGAACTACGGTTGCCATCGCAACTAGCGGATCCGATTTGTCTTGATGCATGATTACGGTAAGTCCATTATCAAGTTCAAACTTTTCGTAATCAATTTTAAATGTTTTTCTGGTATCTGATGAACAGCTGATTATAAAAGAAATAAATGATGTAGCTATAATTTTTTTCATTATGTTTTACCTAGTTTTGTAATAGAGTTTTGTAAAATATGGGAAAGAAGATAATCATGAAACATATTCGTTATATAGGATTTTTATTTCTATTTGTATTTGCGAGTGCGCAAAAGGGTACAGCTGAAAAAGTTTTATTTGTTGGCAATAGCTTTACATTCTATTTCAACTTGCCTTTGGTTGTTGAGTCAATGGCAAAAGAGAAAGATATTGATCTTGATGTTTATCAATCAACAGCAGGGGGCGCCAGTCTAAAGGATCATTGGACTGGTAAAAAGAACCTTTCCACAAAAAACAAAATACAAAATGGCAGGTTTGATAAAATTATTTTGCAGGACTACAGTACAAATCCTGTCAAGAAGCCTCAAGAGGCTATGGATTACTTTAAAAGATTTATCGACCTTTCCGAATCAGTAAATGCAAATGTTTATATTTACGGCACATGGCCGGTACCTTTAATGAAGGGCACTAGCTACGATGGTATCGATCCAATTCAGTACGCATTAAAACCTATTTTATCTGCTAATGTTACCCTTGTGCCGGTTGGTACTGCTTTTCGTCTTTTTCAAGCAGAATATCCTGAAATTTCACTATATACTAGCGATAACAAGCATCCTTCTCCGGTAGGTACTTATCTCGCTGCATGCGTTTTTTTAAAAGTACTCACCGGAAAGTCCCCTAAAGGTCTTTATAGGCGATTTGATCGCAAGGATGAAAGCGGCAAAAAAGTTTTTTTGGGAATGGTAGAAACAAGCGATGCTAAGAAATGTCAGCAAATCGTACAGAGTATGAATATTAAATAAAAGCCCCAGTACTAACTGAGGCTTTTATAGCATTAAAGTGTATTATTTATAATTAAAATGAATATGTTGCAGAGAGGTTGAAATAACCTTGCCTGAGATCCATATCAATAGAACCCATCCCCTCAAAATCTTGTTTTCTAGATAAATTATAGATATTATAACTAGCCTCTACTCCTACAGGAAGAATTGGTGGTTTAACTCTTAAGCCAAAACCAAGGCCTAATCCTGCGTCCACATCTTTTTCCGTTGACATGACTAATCCACCTTTGACTACGCCGCGTACCATTGGAAAAACTGGAAATTTAGCAACGCCATATCCAAAAAATTGAGTATCAGGTTCATAGCATTTATCATCATCATTACCACATTCTTCACCAAGGGGAAGATTCATTTCAGCTCCAACCCCAACTAAACTTAAGAGCATCAATTCATAGCCAATATTAAGACCAATTCCTTTTGCGGTAATATTTTCAGTACCGGGTATTTCCGCACCCATCAAAGCAAGCATAGCTTTTACATCATTCGGAACACTATATGAAGCTTTTCCAGTCCTAGAAAGATCCAAACCTACTCTCAGTTGAGCTGACGCAAAGGTTGTAAGAACAAAAAGCAATACAGTTAATTTTTTCATTTATTTCACACTCCTTATGGTATTAGTATAAAAATTTAAAACAAATACTAAGCTAATACAAACTAAGGATTTTGGTAAAATTGTCATTGTGATTATAATCATAGTATGAAATCTGTGATATTATTTCGACATGGAAAGTCTGACTGGCATGTACCTTACGGCAACGATCATGAAAGACCGCTCGCGAAAAGAGGGGTGGAAGCAGCAAAGAAAATGGGAAAATTCTTAGCTGATAAAAACCAAGTTCCAGAACTGGTTATTTCCTCAACGGCAGTCCGGGCTAAGACTACAGTTGAATTGGCTATCGATAGTGCAAAATGGACATCAAAGCTAGTCTTAGAAAGAGGGATATATGGCGGTTCACCAGATTTTCTGATTGAATTAATTCATAGTCAGGATGATGTTTATAATTCAATATGCCTAGTTGGTCATGAGCCAAATTTTTCTTTTTTTATTTCTAGAGCCTCCAATCAAGACTATATACATTTTACAACAGCAAATATGGCAAAAATTAATTTTGATGTTAATATGTGGTCTAAGTTACAATTTGGGAATGGAATATTAGAGTGGCATCAAAAACCAAAGGATATCAAGTAATGAAAAATATATTAGCTAGAGGAGGAATCGAATTTTTAGCGGTACTCTTTGGTATATCGATATCATTATGGGTAGAGGATTGGAGACAGGAAAAAGATATTCAAAATAAAATCCTTGATGACTATAATAATATTCGTAATGAAATTGAATTAGATACAAAAAACATTGATAGAATCATTGCCTCGGTTCAATCGCAAAGTGCTTTGCTTCGAACATTAATAGAGTACAGCAGTGGAAAAATGAAATTTGATGAACAGAAAATTCTTAAATCACTTCAAAGTGTAACCGCGCCTACCTTCTTTGGGTCTTTAACCTCTTATAAGGCATCCGTTTCTAGTGGAAGGTTAAATTTTTCTTCAGAAATGGACATAAGTAATGAAATATCGCTCCTTTATGAACATTTTTATAAACGCTTAGATACAAATAGTCAGATCTATGATCAAAGGTTGCAAATTTTAAAAAGTAGTTATTTTATTGATTTTTATAGTCTGATACATGGAGATAATAATTTTAATCAAAATACTCGTTCTCTTTTTCTATCTGATAGAATGCAGAATGCATTGTATTGGATCTTAGATTATGTTGAAAATTTTTACATCAATCGACTGACTGAGACCAGAAGTCAAATGATAAATACAATGAATTCAATTAATGGTTATTTAATTGAGACTAATGAAGATTATAAAAAATAGTAGCGGAGGAGGGACTTGAACCCCCGACACGTGGATTATGATTCCACTGCTCTAACCAGCTGAGCTACTCCGCCATAAATTCTTTTTAAGAGGATTCAAAATTACCTTATTTATTTCATTTTCTTCAAACATTATTATATGAGTTATACAAAATATTCATTTAACTTCAGCCGATTTTTATTTGAAAAATATTCAAAATACCTTGGGAGAGATTAATGTATAAAAGCGTTCAAGATTTTATGGCTTATGTTGAATCTAGAAGTCATGGAGAGAAAGAATTTCATCAAGCTGTTGATGAGGTAGTTGAATCATTGTGGGGTTTTTTGCAAGAGCATCCCGATTATATGCATGCTAAAGTATTAGAAAGAATGATTGAGCCTGAGCGGGTGCTTATGTTTCGCGTTCCTTGGAGAAACGATCGAGGCGAGGTTCAGGTAAATAGGGGATACCGTGTTGAATTTAATTCAGCCATTGGCCCATATAAAGGCGGCCTTAGATTTCATCCTTCTGTTAATTTGGGAATACTAAAGTTTTTAGGTTTTGAACAGGTATTTAAAAATAGCCTTACAACCCTTCCAATGGGGGGCGGTAAAGGTGGATCAGATTTTGACCCAAAAGGAAAATCTGATAATGAAGTAATGAGTTTTTGTCAATCGTTTATGACAGAGTTATATAGGCATATTGGTAGCGATACTGATGTTCCTGCTGGCGATATTGGAGTTGGTGGTAGAGAGATAGGATATATGTTTGGCCAGTATAAGCGCATTCGCAATGAATTTACAGGTGTTTTAACCGGAAAAGGCTTGAACTGGGGTGGAAGTTTAATTAGACCTGAAGCTACCGGCTATGGATGCGTTTACTTTGCTGAAGAAATGCTCAATACAAAAGGCGAATCATTCAAAGGGAAAACCGTTGCGATTTCTGGCTCCGGTAATGTTGCTCAATACGCTACTGAGAAAGTGAATGATCTCGGAGGTAAGGTGGTTACATTATCTGATTCTGGAGGCACCGTGTATGATAAAGATGGCATTGATGCTGATAAATTAGCTTTCGTGATGGATTTAAAGAATGTCAAGAGAGGTAGAATCAAAGAATATGCTGATAAATACAATGTCGACTATTTAGATGGCGATCGCCCTTGGAAAGTTTCATGCGACGTTGCATTACCTTGCGCTACTCAAAATGAACTAAATAAAAACGAAGCGAAAGAGCTCGTCAAAAATGGATGCGTGGCAGTAGCAGAGGGAGCAAATATGCCGACTGAGCCAGATGCGGTCAGCTTATTCTTGAAAGAGAAAATTCTCTTTGGTCCTGGAAAAGCAGCAAACGCAGGCGGTGTAGCCGTATCAGGACTAGAGATGAGTCAAAATTCTATGCGACTATCTTGGACTAGGGAAGAAGTTGATGAAAGATTACATAGTATTATGAAAAATATCCATTCTGCATGCACTGATCATGGAACTGATGGAAAGTTCACTAATTATGTTAAGGGTGCTAATATAGCAGGATTTATCAAGGTTGCAGATGCTATGATGGATCAGGGAGTAGTTTAAAAGTAATAAATTATATACCCGACGTTTCCTGTTCGTCCATTTTTTCATCTAGGTTTTTTTGAGATTTGATTATTTCACCTTTTCCATTTTGACCATCTATAGTTACTATTAATGGATCATCAAGCTCAATCCAATCAATAAATTTAGTAGATTTTTTAATTGCTTGGTTGTTTATCCAATCGGTATCTATTGAATCCTTATTGTTTTTATGATTAATAGTAAAGTAGCCAATTCGCATTGATGTTACATTTTGGAAAAAATGACTTCCAAATGAGGGATCTACCGGGAAAGATTCCATTCCATACTCAATAATTACCTTCGCGTTTGATATTTGATCCCATTCAACACGAATTACTAGCCAAGGATATGATGAGCCCCATCTACCAGGTCCAATTAATATATATTTTTCACCATCAGGAATAAGGTGATTAATTTTTTCTATTTCTTTTGCAATAGATTTTGTTTTTGAAGCATCAAATTTATTTGGATCAATATAAATGATATTTTTGATATCATTAATTAAACCATTTCCCAATGCAACCGAGCTTGAGCAAAAAATATCTTTTATATCTAATGGTTCGTCAATTTGAATTTTATCTATTCCTCCAACCACCATTGGCTTTATCTGGAGTAGGCAAAATTCATGCTTTTTATCATCATGATTATTTAAATTAATTGCGAATTCTATTTCAACTGGGCAGCCAAGCGCCTCTTCTCCAATTTTAAGTATTTCAATAATTAATTCAGTAACCGGTGCAGATTTCCATTTTAACAAAGAAGGAAAAGTAATTACGCGTGCACCCTTATCTTTTAAGTTGTCGCGAATTTTATTATCTGAATCTGAAATAACGCTCCCTGCCCAAAATAATTCACCATCTTTTTCTGCTACATCTAATTCATATGATGACGTGTTCTCATTTTGATTATTTTTTAAAAGGGTAACCCCTTTATCTAGATTAAGGGCATAGAATTGATTTTGCGAATTATTGACCGTTGATTTGACAGAATAATATTGTGGAATTATCCCTGGATACTTAGGAGCAAATCGTAATGATTTTTCTCCTTCGGCTATTGTCCTTCCCAGGCCCAGAGCAAGATAAGCAACGCCTTCATCTCGCTTCATATATGAAGTAGGGTAGTAGTTAAAGCTTTGAGCAAGACCACTCGCGCTTGGATAAAATCTATTTTCGTGTTTATTTCCTACAAGTTCCATAATAATGACAGCCATTTTCTCCTCTTCGTGATGATGAACAGAAGCTTTTATTAGGGCTTTAGGTTCTTTAAGAAAAGTAGATGCATATACTAGTTTTATTGCTTTTTCTAATTCATTTAGCCTAGTAGATCTTGATTTGTCAGCATTAGGAAGCATAAAGGTAGAGTACATACCAGCCAATGGCTGGTATTGAGAGTCTTCAAGTAGACTTGAAGATCTAACAGCGATAGGAAATTTTACATTTGATAGATAATTGCGCAATGTTGATTGAAGTGATTTTGATAAATCACCTTTTAGGAATGCCCTTGTAATTGATTTATCTGACTTATCATCATTAAATGCAATTTTCCATAGATTATTAGAGTTCATAAATTCATCAAATTCATCAGTGCCTATTACAGCTATCCTAGGAACACGGATAGTTATATCTTCATATTGATTATTTAATTTTGCATCTTTAAGTAGATTATTAGCAAAAGCCAAACCTCTAGCTTTTCCACCCAATGAGCCCGTTGAAATTCTAACAAAGCTTAGTTTTTTATTTGTTGTTTTGGATTTGAATTGTACAATTTTTGTATCTTTATTTTCATCAATTTGTTCATCTAAAGTATCAATAATAACTTTACGTAAATCCTCTAAACTACTATATTCATTAGCTTTAATAGACCTTAATCTAGATGAAAGATTAAATTCTCCCCTAACCGCTAACCAATTTGAAAAATGGTTTTTTGATGCATGATACTGCAGTGATTTTTTAGGAAGTTTTATGAGTTCATTTTGAAATTCGCCGATGGTTGTTGCTCTAGAGATTTCCTTTCCTGATTGTTGACGAAAAATAAAATCTCCAAAACCAAAATTATTAACGATAAAGTCTTTTAGGTCTTGAATTAACGTAGAGGAATTCTTGTGAATAAAGGCAGAATTTATTTGCTCCGCAGAACTTTTATGATCAGAATTAGTGGATTGTAATACTATAGGCATATCTGAATCTTTTTCACGTATGATTTCAGCTAGTTTTATTCCAGCATTTTGATCAATTGCGCCAGACTTAGGAAATTGAACATCCGATATAAATCCTAAAATATTATTCCTGTATTTTTTGTATATAGCTAGAGCATCTTCAAAATTTGAAGCCAATAAAATTTTTGGTCGCGCCCTGAAAAGTAATAATCTATCTGTGTCAGAAAGACTTCTATTGATAAGACTTTGCGCATGGCGAAGAGCGGTTCTGTATATTAACGGCAGTATAATAGAATAATATCTGGGATTATCTTCTACCATTACTATAGATCTGATATCCGCAATCTTATGATCTCTATCAAGATTCATACTATCTTCGATATTTTTTATTATCGCTGGAAAAACATTTGCATTTCCGGACCATATATAAACCCTATCAATAGTTTTAAGTAATCTTTTTTGAGGAAGGGTTGATATTTCCGACTCGTCAAAAGCGAGTAGTATCACTGGTTTATCCGGAAAATCTTGCTTTACCTTCTCCCCGAACGTTATTGGATCCATATCTGCAATTCTCATCATGACAATCACAAGATCATAACTACGATCTACCAGCATTTGCAGTCCAGTTTTAGCATTTTTTGCATGCCACACTCTAGGGGCATAAGAAAGATTCATTCCTAGATATTCATAAAGAATTTGTTGCGTTAATCGACCATCTTCTTCAAGAATAAATGCATCATATGGACTAGCGACTAAAAGAATCTCATGGATTCTGTGAAGCATTAAATCTTGAAAATTAATGGATGATTTATTGTCTTTTGACATATTGAAAATTAACGTTCATATTAGTCCGTTTGTATATATTTATGTGTAAATTCACAGCTACAACCAATGCAGAATATTTTCTTGATTTAAACACCAGTAGTTTTCTTACTAAAAATTAATGATAAAAACCCTTAAAACCTTTGATCTGAAAAATAAAAGAGTACTTTTAAGAGTTGATTACAATGTACCCTTAGAAAATGATCGAGTTATCGATGATTTTCGAATAAAACAAACATTGCCAACGATCAAATATTGTTTGGATGCTGGTGCAAAAATTGTGATTATGTCTCACCTAGGTCGCCCTAATGGTAAATACGATCCAAATCTAAGCTTAATGCCAATCGGCGAGACGTTAGCTGATTGTCTTGAGATGCCCATAAAATTCTCTGATGATTGTATTTCTGAAGATTCTCATAATGTTACATTGGGCTTAAAGCCTGGCGAGATCCATATGTTAGAAAACCTAAGGTTTTACAAAGATGAAACCACTAATAATGCTGATTTTTGTGCTATGTTAGCTAAACATGGTGATATTTTTATCAATGACGCTTTTGGAACGGCGCATCGTTCACACGCCTCAAATGTAGGTATTACGAAGAATTTTTCTAGAAAAGGAATCGGCTTTCTATTTGAAAAAGAGTTGAATTTTCTTTCAAAAATATTATCAAAGCCACCTCGCCCTATAACTCTTCTTTTGGGGGGAGCTAAAATAAATACCAAGATAAACTTAATTGATCATTATATAGGTATAGCTGATCAAATATTAATTGGAGGAGGAATGGCTTTTACCTTACTCAAAGCAAGGGGTATAGATGTTGGAAAGTCAATTATTGATGAATCAAAAATTTCTTCTGCCAGAGAATTAATTGAAAAAGCAAAAAAGAAAAAAAATCTTTTTTTCCCAAAAGATGTGGTTTGCTCTAAATCAATAGAGCAGAGTGCGAGCTCTAAAATATATGATATAACAAAGATTCCAAACGGTCAAATGGGCTTGGATATTGGCCCCAAAACCATTGATTCGTTTTCAAACCTAATATCTAACTCAAAAACTGTGATATGGAATGGACCAATGGGCGTTTTTGAATTAGATAATTTTCATAATGGCACCAAGTCGCTTGCAAAACATATAGCTTCTTGCAGTGAAGGAGAATTAATCAGTATAATTGGCGGAGGAGATACTGCTTCAGCATTACGGAAATTTAATTTAGATAATAAAATGACACATTTATCAACAGGTGGAGGCGCCTCAATTGAGCTGCTTTCAGGGAAAAATTTACCAGCAATTTTTGCTTTAGAGGTCTAATTGAGATGAAACCAATCGTTGCAGCTAACTGGAAAATGAATCTAACTCTTCCTGAAAGCCATACTCTTTTAGAGGAAATTTTAAATCAATCCAAGGCGATAGATGCAAAGGTTATCTTTTTCCCTTCTTTTATCTCACTTCCTTCAATATGCGATAAACTTAGAGGCACAGATTATGGAGTTGGTGGGCAGAATATTTCTGATAGAGAAAATGGCCCTTACACTGGAGAGATTTCTGCTTCAATGTTGCAATCCTTAAATGCGCATTATGTTATTATAGGGCATTCCGAAAGAAGGCAATTTTATTATGAGGATGACAGTCAAATAAATGATAAAATTCTTCGCGCACTTAATGCTAAATTAAAACCTATTGTTTGTATTGGTGAAACCTTACAAGAGAGACAGTCTAATGAAACTGCTTTGGTTTTAGAGAGGCAATTGACCAATGCTTTCGAAAATATTGAACAAAATGAGTATGATAATATCATAGTAGCATATGAACCTGTCTGGGCTATAGGCACTGGACAAACAGCTGAAGAGAATCAAATTTTAGAAGCACATAATTTAATTAAAAAAACATTGAAATCTATTTTTGACAATAATATTCCTACTTTATATGGTGGGTCTGTAACTGCAGATAACGCCTCATTATTAATTAAGATTGACCATGTTGATGGTTTTTTAATTGGAGGCGCTAGTCTTAAATCGGAGAGTTTTTGTCAAATAATAAAAAATATAACATAAAATAATTGAGAGGTCTTAATGATTGGTTTTTTAATAACCTTACATGCAATAATTAGTATTTTATTAATTACCGTAGTTCTAATGCAGGCGAGCCAAGGTGGCGGTCTGTCTGGTATTTCTGGAAGTCAAACCACCAATGCAATATTTGGAGGTAGAAGCGCAGGAAATGCCCTAAGTAAAATAACAACTTATCTGGCGGCCATTTTTATGGGATTAGCATTGTTAATTAGTCTAATCTCTTCTCCAGGGTCAGGTGCTGCAAGCTCCGTAGTTGAAGATGCCCAGCAAGATGGCTCTTTGGCTCCATCCACTGAAAACTTATCGCTACCTACAATACCCTTACAGGAAGAGAAAATTAAAGACTCATCATTTTTCATTAATCTTTTTTAGTTCAGCTGTATGCCCACCACACACGATTATTATGAAGATCCAAGAAACGAGGATATTCAAATCTATATTAACGGTGAGTTTTTTCATCGAGCCGAAGCCACTGTATCTGTATTAGATAGCGGCTTCTTAT
>JAYZHP010000054.1:0-3946 GCA_036166415.1 Fidelibacterota bacterium
TTAAGAAATATAAAAAATTGTGAGAAAATTCAACTAATTTTTCAAAATCCTGAAAATCAAATCATATGCCAAAATCTACAATCAGAATTATCGTTCGGATTGGAGTCAATATCTACAGATGATATTGATTTAACTGAAGAAATAGAAAAAAATAAAACTTTATTACCATTTATTGATAATTGGTTACGCCATCCCAGCACATTGAGTGGCGGTGAAATGGAAGCACTAAATATTGTTACTGCTTTTACATCTGATTATGACGTAATGCTAATAGATGATGGCTTGTCCTACCTGAATCCAAAGACAAAAAACAAATGGATTAATTGGATAAAAAAAAATTATTGCAAAGATAAAACCATCTTATGGTTTACTTCTGATTTCAATGATTTGGCTTTTGGAAAAACAAAATGGGTATTATCACTTTCAGGTTTGTATACCTATAAAGAAGATCAATTTTCTTCGCAATATAAACATAAACATAAACAGGGATTTCTTTCAATCAAAACGGAAGACCTTGCATTTGGCTTTGAAGATTCAAATAAAAGAATTATTGATAATCTAAACCTAGACCTATCTAATGCCCGCTCTGTTGGAATTATTGGAGAAAATGGTTCAGGAAAAACAACTCTATCACAGTTACTTACTAATTCAATTAAGCCTTCATCGGGATCAATAAAACTAAATATCTCAAATAACATGCCATCAATTGGCGTATTGAATCAATTTCCCGAAAGAATATTGGGCTCGAATACATTAGATGATTTGTTAATGAAATTGATTAATAACAACAAATTTGACCCATTATTGTTAAATAGCCTCATTAAAAAGCTTAGTTCTTATCAAATTAATTGGAATATGATAAAAGATAGGTACGCCAAAGATCTTTCATGGTCCATTGTTCGTATGGTATTAATTATTATATTAGCGCAAAGCAATTATGAATTAATTATTTTGGATGAACCTACTTTTGGTCTTGGCTATCAACAAAAAAGAAAGTTAAGTCAATTGCTTAAGAACATTTTAGTAAATAAGCACTTAATTTTGATTTCACATGATATAGATTTTGTAAATGCGCACTGTGACCAAATTATTAATTATGATAAAAAAAATATATTTCAAAACGAAAAAATCATAACATATGCAAAATAGATTAAAAATATCTGATCCAACTAAAATTGTAACTTTAGCTAATTTCATTAGTTTGCTTAGAGCCGTTTTAGCTGTACCAATTGTATATACCTTAAGAGATCCTTCTCTTGGTTCAATTACCCTCTTTCTTATTCTGATCGCTATTTTATCTGACGCATTAGATGGATGGGTAGCTAGAAAGGCAGATGAGGTCACCTATTTTGGTCAATGGGTTGATCCTATAGCTGATTTTATTTGCCTATTGTCTGTTGCATTTTATTTAGTTTTATCTGGGCAATTTCCTGCATGGTTTTTCCTTTTTTATATATTTAGATATTTAATCATTGCGGTATTTGCAATTTATGCTTTTAATCGAAACCAATTTTTCTTAAGTGCAAATTGGTGGGGGAAGTGGGCTACCGGAATAACAGCTCTTGCACTTTTATTTCATATATGGCCATGGGAAGCTTTTCCATGGTTAAATGATTTTATCATTTATCTAGCTACAGTTCTAATGATTATGAGCTGGGCCGTATATATAAAAGATTTTTATATACTTTTTAAAAAATAATGTCAAAACAAAAACTAAATTTTATTAGCCTAGGCTGCGCAAAAGCCTTAGTCGATTCTGAAAAATTAATCGGCGCGTTAAAAAATACAGATTTTGAAATTACTGATAATCCTGATGATGCAAGCACTATGGTCATCAATACATGCGGTTTTATCGATATGGCAAGACAAGAGTCTATTGATACTATTCTACAAGCGACCAAACTCAAACAGGAAGGTAAACTAAACAGGCTTGTTGTGATGGGTTGTCTTTCTGAGAGATATCCAAAAGAATTATCAGCTGAAATACCAGAGGTGGATTATTTCTTTGGAAGCAATGATCATATTAAGATCATGCAATATTTGACGGGTAAAGAATTTTCTAAAGATGACCCAATCTTTTTGAGATCAATATTGACCCCCCAACATTATGCCTATATTAAAATTGCTGAGGGATGTGACAATGGGTGCTCATTTTGTAGTATTCCAATAATGCGCGGTCTGCAGAAAAGTCGCAGTATTGATTCTATCATGTGGGAAGCTCAGAAGCTCTTGGATAAAGGTGTAAAAGAATTACTAGTTATAGCTCAAGATACAACGAGCTATGGATGGGATTTAAATCCAAAGCAATACCTAGGCGATTTAGTTGCAGAGCTAGATAGCTTAGATTTTGAATGGATAAGAATTCACTATGCTCACCCCGCGCATCTTTCAAAAAAAATCATCCAATCAATTGCTAAAGCAAGCAATGTTTGTAAGTATTTAGATATGCCTATACAGCATGCATCTGACCCCATCTTAAAATCAATGCGCAGAGGCTTAAACTCTGAAGGAATAAAAAAAAGAATTCAACTATTAAGAGAAGCGGTCCCTGATATAAAAATAAGAACTACGCTTATTGTTGGTTACCCCGGAGAGTCCAATGATGATTTCGATAATTTATGTTCCTTTATTGAAGAGGTTCGTTTTGATAGATTAGGGGTATTTACCTATTCCGAAGAAGAGGGTACTTTAGCTCAAAATCTCAAAGATGACGTACCGCAAGAAATAAAAAATGATCGAAAAGATAAAATTATGGATATTCAAGCTGAGATTAGCAATGAAAACAATCAAGAAATGATCGGAAAGACGTTAAAAGTGCTGGTTGATGATGTTGGAGAGACATCATCTGTAGGTAGAACAGAGTATGATTCCCCTGAAGTTGATAACATTGTAAATATTAATAATCCCCTAGAGATTGGTCAGTTTTATGATATCAAAATTGAATCTGCTAATGAATTTGAATTGATTGGAGCTAAGATTAATTAGCTTCTGATTTTTTCTAATTCTTTGAATAGTATTTTTTTATTTCATTAGCATATTTCTGTAAATAATCATTCGGCATAGGTAGTAATAGATTATATTGGGATATTTTCCATTTATTTTTTTCAATTACTAAAACACCAGTCCCCCTAAACTCGCCATAAGATTTATTTTCAACCAACTCATCAAACCAGGCGGTTTTATGGTCTTTTGCAATATAGATATTTCGACTATTTTTTTTATATGTCCAACCTGTGCCTGTGTCAAATCGTGATTTTACATAAGTTTTAAATTCTTCTATTGGCCATCTTTCAGCAATATCAGTTCCAAAAAAAACCGCATTACTAGAAAATAGATTAATATAATTTTCTTGATCAGCCATTGAAGCAAAATAGTGCAATGAGTCAAGTGTATTATTTATTTCTTCACGGTGATTGGCTTGGTTACATGCCGTTAGACTAATTAGTATAAATAAAATAATTATTCTCATTTTATTTCCTTTCACAAACTTGTATTTAATGTTTTCGTTTTTGACGTATCCTGTTCCGTTCCACTCCCCCATCCTTGTATGCCTATTAATGCTTTGAAAGCGCCCCTATTTTTAATCTGTGTTTTAAACCCATTTATTTTGGATATAATGATTACTGTTTTTCCAAACCATATTCTAAGATAGGCACCTTTAAAATCCATTTTTATAAAACCCGGAACCCTTTCTTCGTGACCGTCAGAATATTCCTTTTCGGTGTTTATAAAAGTTGAATTTCCAAATCCTATTTCAGTGTATATTTTTATTTTCTCATTTTCCATTACTAATATTGGTTATTTTATCAGGATTTTCAAATCTTTTAATGATTATATCTTCCATGATTTGCCCCAATTTATTTTTTCTATATATTTTCAATCTCTGCCATTGTTTCGTATTTATTAATTGAGTTAAATTTGCCGATATGTCAGAGTTTAATCTCAA
>JAYZHP010000055.1:0-4150 GCA_036166415.1 Fidelibacterota bacterium
CCTTTGTAATCAAGGATTCCAAATCCAGTATTATTGAGACCTGGATCAACGCTAATTATTCTTTGTATGCTGATCAAGCGGTTATGAATTAGTGTTTGAAAAATTTATTTGAAAATTTGATGCGATATTTTGAACATCATCATGCTCTTCAAGCTGTTCCATCAAAGTTATTAATTTTGAAGATTCTGAATCATTTATATCTACAATATTTTTTGGAACCATTTCAATTTTTGAAGAGATTATATTATAACCTTTATTCTCAAGCTTCTCGGCTATATCAGCCGTTAATGTTGGCTTGGAAGTAATTAAAAAAACTGATTCATATTTAGTAAAATCTTCAGCTCCTGAATCAAGCGCATCATTAAATAACTTTTCTTCATCAACTGAACTAGATTCAATGATTATTTGACCTAATTTTTCAAACATCCATGATACCGATCCATTTTCACCAAGATTACCACCATACTTGCTCATTAAATGCCTTATTTCAGCAACAGTCCGATTTTTATTATCTGTCATTACTTCCATTATAATCGCTACGCCTTCCGGTCCATAGCCCTCATAAGAATGCTCTTCATAATTAACACCTTCAAGCTCACCAGCGCCTTTTTGAATATTTCGTATGATTGTATCGTTTGGCATATTAGCCGCTTTTGCGGTTGATATGGCTTGACGTAATCGAGGGTTAGACTCTGGATCGCTACCACCATTCTTTGCGGCGACCATTAATTCCTTAATTATTTTAGTAAAAACCTTCCCTCTTTTAGCATCCTGAGCAGCCTTCTTGTGTTTAATATTTGCCCATTTACTATGACCAGCCATAGCAATATCCTTTATTTTTCATTAGACTAATAATGATTCAATTTTTTGTAATAAAGATTTAGGAGGCTTCTTAGGTTTGCCATTTTCATCTATAAACCCATGAACTGTTTTACCGGTTGCAACTATTGAATTATCATTTTCATTTAAAACATTATAATCTATTTGAAGCCGCGCAGAAGGCATCTGGGTAATTCGTGATTCAATCGATAATTGATCTTCAAAGTGAGCACTTTTCTTATAGTCACAAGATGCTGAGATAACAGGCAGGAAAAAACCATCCTTTTCAATATCCTTTACAGCAAAACCAATACTATCAAGCAATTCCGTTCTAGCTAATTCAAAAAATTCAAAATATCTTGAATAGTAGACAATTCCCATTTGATCTATATCTTTATAATAAACTTTAACATGAAAAATATGAGATATCATTTTTCTTCTGATATTTTTCCCATTTTTTCATAACGCTTGATGCGTTGATCTAAAAAAGCACTAGGATCAACTGATCGGAGCGTATCTATTTCATTGATTATGGAAGATTTTAATAATAAAACAGTTTGATCAAGCTCTCTATGAGCACCTCCAATAGGCTCTTTTATTATTTCATCACAAATCCCCATTTCTAAAAGATCTTCAGGGGTAACCTTCATAGCGTCAGCAGCTTCAGGTGCTTTTGCTGCATCGCGCCATAGAATAGATGCGCATCCTTCAGGGCTGATTACTGAATACCATGTATTTTCTAGCATTAGCATTCTATCGCAAATACCAATCCCAAGAGCACCTCCACTAGCACCCTCGCCAATCACAACTGCAACGATAGGTGTTTTTAAGCGAGACATTTCAAATAAATTTCGAGCGATTGCTTCTCCTTGACCTCTTTCTTCAGCGCCAATACCAGGATAGGCGCCCGGTGTATCAATCAATGAAATAATTGGGAGATTAAATTTTTCAGCTAATTTCATAACCCGAAGCGCTTTTCTATACCCTTCAGGTCGCATCATGCCAAAGTTTCGAGAAATATTTTCTTTGGTATTTTTTCCTTTTTGCTGACCAATGTAAACAACTTTGGTATCTTCTATTGAACCGAAACCACATACTACTGCTGAATCATCTCCAAAATATCGGTCACCATGAATCTCTATAAAATCAGGTGATAAGGACCTAATATAATCCATAGATAATGGACGCTGTGGGTGTCTAGCTAGCTGCACTTTTTGCCAACGCGTTAAATTAGAAAAAATTTCCTCTAAACGTGTTTTTCTTTCAGAAATTAAACTAGAAAGTTCACTTGATGAGCTCTTAGAATTAGGATCGGACTCTAGCTCAAGTATTTTTTGATCTATTTCTTTTAAAGGCTGTTCAAAGTCTAGATAGTAATTTGGCATTTTATTCTTAATAAATTAATAGTGAATCTAAATCTTTTTATTTTTTGAATTTATTATTTATTCCTGCGAAATATTTTCCAAATCCTAAGTCTCCAAACCATCCAAACGGCTTCAAACATTATGGCTTTACTCATCTTTGATTCGCCAACTGTTCTATCTATAAAAATAATTGGATGCTCTGCTAATTTATAGCCTTTGTGCCATGCACGAAAATTCATTTCTATTTGAAATGAATATCCCGAAGAGCGAACATCATTTAATTTAATTGATTTTAATGTACTAGCTCTCCAAGCCTTATACCCACCAGTCGCATCCTTAATCGGCATACTTGTTATTATCCGAGAATAAACACTTGCCCCATAGCTTAAGAATAGTCTTTTTAGTGGCCAATTAACAACGCTAATTCCATTAACATATCTACTGCCTATCACTAAATCATTATTTTTTAATAATTCAATCATTGCTGGTATTTCCTTAGGGTGATGCGACATATCTGCATCCATTTGGATAATTGTATCATATTTACGCTTTAAAGCCCATTGAAATCCAAACACATATGCTTTTCCTAGCCCATCTTTAACTTTTCTTGTCTCTAGGTAAAGGTTTGGGTGAGTTTTTTGCAAATCTCGTACAATTTGCCCCGTCCCATCAGGGGAACTATCATCAACAATCAGTAAATGAATACCCGGGTTTCTATCAAAAACTGTTCTAACTAAAGTTGAGATGTTTTTGCTTTCATTGTAGGTTGGTGAAATTATAATCGTCTTCATAGATTCAATATCTTACGAAATTCTAGAAGACAAGTTTCAACAGAAGGTGGTTTTATTCCAAGCTGTTCTTCGATCTTTTGAGTTTTTAATCCACTCAGCATTGGGCGTGGGGCTAATTGGTTTAATTCAGATGATAAAATCGGTTGAATCAATGATTGGTCCAATTCAAAAATTTTTGCAATCAATTGTGCAAATTCGTAACGATTCATAAGGCCTTCATCGGCATAATGATACAAGCCATAGGTTTTAGATGAGGCAATATTTAATATAAAACTAGCTAAAGAATGCGTAGATGTGGGATTATTCCACTGGTCCTTGACTACTTTTATACTTCTTGAATCCCGAAGTGAATTAACGACCCATTTAAGAAAGCTTGCTTTGGTATTTTTATCATATCCATAAAGAACATTTGTACGAATAATTGTATAATTGAGATTATTATTGATCAGGAATTCTTCCGCCATCAATTTTGTGCGACCATAAACAGAGATAGGATTGGTTGGATCCTTTTCAGTGTAGGGACCTTTTTCCCCATCAAATACATAATCGGTAGAAATTTGAATAATATGACCATCGAAGTCATCGCAAAGATTTTTTATTCCATCTGCATTATATTTCTCAGCCATTTTGGGTTCATTTTCACAACCATCGACATCAGTCATGGCGGCCAAATTTAGTATTATATCTGGTTGAAACCTTGCTAATGCTTTTTCAACTGATTGCTTATTGGAAATATCGAGCTGATACATCTCATCTTTAGCGCTTCGGCCAGTGCCATATATATTAAAGTATTTCTTTAAGTATTTAGTGCATACCACTCCTAGTTGGCCATATGATCCTGTTACTAATATTGTTTTCATTTTGATAATAATTCTTTTGTCTTGAAAGTGTTTGCTACAATATCAACCTGTCTAAGTAGTAGATATTTATCCCTTCCGGGATGGAATATCATTGAATGGATAAAAAATGTTCTATCACTATTTGGATCATAAAAAAGATGCGAAATAAATGGACCACCTTGTGCATCTTCAATGCTTTCCCATAAACCGGTGATTTTCCATGATCCAAAATCACCAAAAGATGAAGGTTCAGCTTTAAACTTATAATCCGAATATCGAATATGTTCGAAATATTTTTCTGGAAAAACCTGGGCATAGCTTGCTACAGAAATCGAAT
>JAYZHP010000056.1:0-3310 GCA_036166415.1 Fidelibacterota bacterium
GGAGAGATCAATTTACCGATAGCTCGAAGCAAAAAAGACCCAACCTCTTTTACTGTTAATTCAACAGGAAAGGAAGCTCTAACAAATTATCATTCAAAGCAATTAGGCGGCTATACAAGTGAAGTTAAATTTGAACCCAAGACCGGTAGAACGCATCAGATTCGTGTCCATGCTGCAAGCTTAGGCAATCCTATTTTTGGAGATGAAAAATATGGAGGAGGCACGACAAGATCAAAAGGGTTTTTGCCTGAGGTGTCAAAGCAATTAACACTTTCCATAAATAAGCTTGGTCGGCATGCATTGCATGCTAAAAAGATTACGTTTTCACATCCAATTAATAATAAACCCGTAACAATTTCTGCTGACCTACCAAAAGAATTGAATCAGCTAATAAGTGAATTAAATAATTTAAATGCATAGCAATAAATCAATGTTCATCTCTTTTATGGATTACCTTGAAAAAGAGAAGGGTTTTTCTATTCATACCATTAAAGCGTATAGGAATGATATAGAAAAATTTAAACTTTTTTTATCTATGCGTACCTTAGATATTAAAAATGTATCAAAAAATGAAATCAGAGATTTTTTAGCTGATGAATATGAAAAAGGCTTATCTAAAAAGACTATTGCCCGAAGACTGGCAAGTATCAAATCATTTTATAGATATTTAATTAATATTGATTATTTAAATAATAATCCAGCACTCTTCCTAGACTCGCCAAAAGTTCCAAAAAAACTACCTAATTTTATTGATCAAAGCATTATAGATGCACTCATGAATCAACCTGATGAAGAAACTGAAAAAGGACTAAGAGATAAAGCAATCATGGAATTATTTTATTCTACTGGAATGAGACTTAGCGAATTAATTAATTTAAATATTGAATCGGTTGACCATAAAAACCACCTTATTAAGGTTTTTGGAAAAGGAAGTAAAGAACGTTTGATTCCATTTGGAAAAAGAGCGAAATTTTCGCTAGATAAATACTTAAAAATGAGGGCATTGACACTTAGCGTTAAATCGAACAAAACACCTTTATTTGTAAATAATAAGAATAAGCGTGTCCCCCAAAGAACAATACAAAGAAGGATAGGAAACTATATTAAAATGGTAGCAGATGGAGAAAGACTAGGTCCGCATATATTAAGACATTCTTTTGCTACACACCTTATGGATCGCGGAGCTGATATTAGAGCAGTTGGTGATCTTCTTGGGCATTCAAGTCTTTCCTCTACGCAAATATATACGCATGTAAAACCAGAAAAAATGAAGGAAGTTTATAAACAATCCCATCCACGTGGGGCAAAATAGGAAGTAAAATGATTACAACTGGAAAAGAATTGCAGCTCGATAATTTAGGATTAAATCAGATTGATAAGGTTTATCGGAATTTAAGTGTTGAAAACTTGATTGAAGAAACAGTAAAAAATGGTGAAGGTATAATTGGGCCTAGAGGAGCAACTATAGTTGATACTGGAAAATTTACAGGCCGATCTCCTAAAGATAAATATATTGTTGATGAGGTGAGTTCAAGCGATAAAATATGGTGGGGATCTGTAAATAAAAAGATCGATGAATCAATTTTTGATGAATTATATACTAGTGTAATTGACTATTACAACTCAGATGATTCCAAAACGTATCTTTTCGATGGTTTCGCAGGTTTCGACCCCTCGTATAGCATTAATGTTAGAATAATTGCTAAGCGAGCATGGCAAGCTCACTTTGTGAATAATATGTTTATTAGACCAGAAATGGATCAATTAAAGGATTTTGCTCCTGATTTTACAATTATTAATGCATCCAGTGTTCAAAATAAATCTTTTAAAGAGCACGGAATGAATTCAGAGACCTTTATACTTTTTCATTTGGGTAAAAAAATTGCAATTATTGGGGGGACTGAATATGGCGGGGAAATGAAAAAAGGCATATTCTCTGTTTTACACTATGTTTTGCCGCAAAAAGGTGTTCTATCAATGCATTGCTCTGCAAATGTTGATGAGGATGGTGGAAACCCAGCTATTTTTTTTGGATTGAGCGGTACAGGCAAGACTACACTATCTACCGATCCGAAACGACCATTGATTGGAGATGATGAGCATGGATGGTCTGATGATGGTGTATTTAATTTTGAAGGGGGGTGCTATGCCAAAACCATTAATCTAAATCCTGAAGATGAACCAGATATTTACAATGCAATAAGGCATGGGGCGTTGCTTGAAAATGTTGTTTATGATTCTCATACAAGAATTGTTGATTATGATGATAACTCTAAAACTGAAAACACTAGAGTATCTTATCCGTTGAATTTTATAGAAAATTCAGTTTTTGCAAAAGGCAAACCGGCTTTAAGTGATCACCCAAAAACAATTATATTTTTGACCTGTGATGCTTATGGCGTTATTCCTCCAGTGTCAAAACTTTCACCGGAGCAAGCAATGTATCACTTTATAAGTGGCTATACGGCAAAAGTTGCTGGTACTGAAAGAGGAGTAACGGAACCTACGGCTACTTTCTCACCATGTTTTGGAGGTCCATTTTTAACATTACATCCTTTAAAGTATGCAGAGTTATTACGAGAAAAAATGAATCAACATAATGTTCCCGCTTATTTAGTCAATACTGGCTGGGTAGGCGCAAATGCTCAATCAGGTGCCAAGCGAATTTCACTTCCAATAACAAGAAAAATTATCTATGCGATACTTGATGGAAGTATTAATAATGCAAATTATGAGTTAGATCCATATTTTGGGGTTCAAGTTCCAGTTAATCTTGATGACATAGATTCTGAAATATTGATACCATCAAAAGCTTGGCCCAATGAAGAAGAATATAGGATTGTTGCTGAAGGTCTAGTTGAAAAATTTCAGAAGAATTTTCAAGATTATAGTATTTCTGATCAAGATATTATCAATGCTGGTCCAAAAATTGATAAATCATAACATATTTAATTGTATAATCTCCGCTAAGATTTCAAGGAATTAAAGACTTTATGAATAAATACACTTTTACATCTGAATCAGTGTCTGAAGGGCATCCCGATAAGGTTTGTGATGCAATTTCAGATGCAATCTTAGATGAGTACCTAAAACATGATGCTAATTCACGCGTAGCATGCGAAACTCTAGCTACTACAGGCACAGTTTTTGTTTCTGGTGAGATTACTTCTGAAGGAACTGTAGATGTTGAAAAAATAGTAAAACATACTTTAGATGAAATAGGATATAATGATCCAGCCTATGGAATGGATCAAAAGAATGTTAAAGTTATTTCAATGTTAGATAAGCAGAGTCCAGAAATAGCTCAAGG
>JAYZHP010000057.1:0-4488 GCA_036166415.1 Fidelibacterota bacterium
ATACTTAAAATCAAATGAATATTCTAAGGGTGCTGATTGGGCTGATATATATACTAGAACAAAGTCTGATGCTAGTTTAAAATCTGAGGTTTTGAAAATTATGTCCTCAGTTGACATGATGTTTGATGATATTATCTCAGATGAAGAATTTCTAAAAATTATTGATTAGAAAATAAATTATATTTTAAATAGAGCTAAAGAAAGGACCATATTATGAAAAAAATAATAACGCTATTTTCATTTCTAATATTATTTTCTTGTGAGGAAGAAAAAAGCAGTGATAGCGCTGATAATTCTACTCAAACCAAAAGCTGCGATCAATTAGAAGCAATAATGTGGGCAGAATATAACAAGTTGGCTGGTGAACGTAATTCTGGTGGAGTCACTCAAGCTACATGCTCTTCTACAAAGACAGCAATTGAAGATGTGAGACCATGCTCAGCAGGTGACCCTGATTTTGCAACTGACTTAAATAATACATCTACCCAGGTTAACTCCTGGTGTGGCTAAAATAATTTATATTTTAAAAGGAATCAGTAATGAAAAAAGCAGCTATCTTTCTTATTTTATTATTAAGTGTTAAAGCTCAAGAAGGTCGTATCCTTGAATTTGATGGCACAGATGACTATGTAGATCTTGGTGTAGTTGAGTTAACAAATTTTACCTCAGATGATTTTTCCATTCAGGTTTGGGTCAAAACAACTTCAGAAAAAGCTCAATCGATACTTATAAAAGGTGATGGGGATGAAGTTTGGGAAGCTGGTGAAAAAGCTCTTTATATAGAGGCTGCTGGCTATCCTTGGTTTGTCGGTTATGATAATGAATATATCCCCGGAACAGGGTTAAAGGTAAATGATGGTCTCTGGCATCATATCGTTGTGACTTGGGACTATTCGGGGTCGGGAGTGACAGAAAATGATGGCACAGCAGCTATATATGTAGATGGCGTTAAAGCTACGGTTGCAAATAGTTATAGAGCTCAGACGGGAGATAATCCCAATGATAGACTATTTCTTGCTAAGAAAAATGGTAAGGATGCTGAAGCTCCAAATTATTTTGATGGCGCTATGGCAGAGGTAGCAATCTGGGATAAAGCCCTAAGCTCTTCTGATATTACAAGTTTGTATTCAAAATATTCACAAAGCTACGGGATCGGAGATAGATATTCCCCTGAAGATGCAGCATTTTACTGGAAAATGAATGATGGTACAGGTGATACAACAATACACTTTGTTAATAGCAATATTAAAAACTTATACTTTGATGGAGTTGATGATTGGATCCAAACAAAAAATGGAGTTGGCGAGGAAGATTATCCAATACCTGATGAAGGTGACTTTGCAGTGTCGGTATGGGCTAAAGCGAGCTCAAACTCTTCCGGTCTTATGGAAATTATATCTCAAGGTGAGGTGGGATCAAATTTTTATTTAGGTTCTCATCATACTGGAGATAAAATAAGAGCTGGTGATGGCTTTCAAGCCGGGACCTTTCCAAGAGATGATAAATGGCATCATTATGTTGTATCTAAATCCGCATCAAATACACATCTATATTTAGATGGTGCTTTAGTTGCATCCAAGGGTAGCGCAATAGGTAATCCTTTTAGCGGTACAGGCCTACGCATAGGTAGGCAATATGGAGCTGGTAGAGAATATTTTTATGGTAGTATTGCTGAAGTAGTTATTTGGGATGATACTTTGAAAACGCAGGAAGTACAATCGCTGTATAATGGTGGCGTTCCATCGAATCCGATGATCGATACATACCATGATGCTGGCACAGTAAAATATGACTCTAAAGATAATGTCACTATTTATTATCCATTAAATGAAGGGAAAGATTTAGTGGTCTATGGTAATGAATATAATAACAGTGAAGTATTTACAGGAGAAATTCAGGGTATGGATACTGCTAGCTGGGTCAGTGATTCATGGAGAAGCTCTAATGGAACAATTTATGGAGCCACCTGGGTAAATTATGAACCACCAGCATTTAAATGGGTTGATAGCAAAAAGGATACAATCAATATCACGAAAGATAATCTAGCTACAAGCTATACGTTTGAATGGACAAAGAGTAATGATTTTGATGGTGTATCCTATATGCTTCACGCGAAGATCGGCTCAACTCCTTGGCAAGAGATTAATGAAGATATAGAGGGGACTTCTTTTGAATCAATCTATGAAGAATTTTTAGAAGGGGCATTTGAGCCGTTCCCTACAGTTAATGCTGTAACGGTAGCTTTTACGATGGATGTAACGGACGGGATAGACACAACAAAAATGGCTGATGACCCTAAACTGATCTATATCAGACGTTATGATTATCTATCTACTATAGATGAACAAATACCGACTAGCTTTGCGCTGCATGAGAATTATCCAAACCCGTTTAATCCAACAACAACACTACGCTTTGATCTTCCTGAGATTAGTGATGTGAGGGTGGTGATCTATAATATGTTAGGGCAGAAGGTAAAAACCTTCAATATGAATAGTATATCTGCTGGCTCTCATTCAATTAAATGGAATGCAACCAATGACTTAGGTGATCCCATTGGCGCAGGTGTTTACCTATATCAACTCCAGGCGCAAGAGTTTGTAAAGACGCGTAAGATGGTATTATTAAAATAGTTTATGGAATTCACTAAAAAATAAACTAAATGAAAGCCCTTGTTTTGTGACAAGGGCTTTCATAATTATATATTATTAACAAGTTGGGCTATAGGATTTAAGATCTGATGATTCTTTATTCCAGATCTCTTCATCGACATATTTAATAGGATTTTGTCCAGATGTTGTTCTAGTGCTAGTAATGGTGACTTTTATATTAGTACCCTCTAATTCAATCACAATTTCTTCCTCGTCCCTTATGTTTTGAAATTCATTTATTTCAGTAAACCTATACTTGCCATCACCATCTTTAGTGATCGTATCTGACCACTTGTAATAACAATCGTCGCCATTATCGCACTCATCACCATCATAATCATAACTAGTTATTGAAAGCTTAGAATCTCCCTCATCCACCACCAAGTATTGAATATCTTCATCACCATCACAACCCATCGATTCTTTTGATAATTTATATGTACCTTTCCAGCCACCAGCTACCGCATCATCTTTTTTATCTTCACAGGCAAACATAATAAGCATTAAAAACAAAGGTAGAAGTTTTTTCATTTTTTTTCTCCTATATAAGATATAAAGGTTATTATTATTAGTTATAATATAAGATAGCCAAATGAAAAAGATTATAATTACTATAAGTATATTTCTATTGAGTTGTGAGGATAGCAGTTCTGACGATTCAATAAAATATGTTGATCTATTCAAGCCATATAATTAAGAATGCTCTTATGAAAAGGAAAAAACAAACCCGTGATTATTGATATTTTTTTACCACTCTCCTTGATATTTATCATGCTTACCTTAGGCTTAGGTCTGACCTCTAGCGACTTTACAAATTTGATCCATGCACCAAAGGCATTTTTTGTGGGCATAATGAATCAGATGGTGATCCTTCCATTGGTGGCGTTCACTATTATTTCATTAATCGGCATCACAAAAGAGATCGCAGTAGGCATGATGATACTGGCATCTTGTCCAGGAGGTGTAACGTCCAATATGATCACTAAACTGGCAAAAGGCGATACAGCATTATCTATATCCTATACTGCCGTGATCAGTATCTTAACTATCTTTACGCTTCCTATAATTACCGGTTTTTCCATGAATCATTTTATGGGAGCAGAAGCCCCACCATTGAATATTCTATCATTAGGTTTAACCATGTTTTTTATTACCGCGGTACCGGTAGGGATTGGTTTACTAGTCCGGTTAAAAAATAAACATTTTGCAGATGCATTTGAGGTAACCGCAACCAAGATATCCACGGTATTATTTATCATCATCATCTTAGGCGCGCTGGCAAGCGAATGGGATACATTTATTAATAATTTTTTGCAGTTAGGTCCCGCAATTGTCCTATTGATAATGATGATGCTTTTTATTGCTTATACAAGTTCAAATTGGTTTAAGATGAGTAATAAACAGTCCATAACTGTAGCAATTGAATCTGGGATACAAAATGGCACAATAGGGATTACCGTTGGAAATCTAATTATCAATCCAGAAAGCGGGTTATCCATTTTGAGTATACCATCTGGTGTGTATAGCATACTGATGTATTTTATCTGTTTACCGTTTGTGTTTTGGTATATAAAAAAACTATCATAAAAATTTTGTATATTAACTAAATTATTAACGGAGGATATTATGGAAACAGGTTTAGCATTAACGATCATTGGATCAGTACTTTTTGTTGTAGGGGTATTGTTCTTTCTTTTTCCTGCAGCGGTCAATGAAAAGGTCATGGAAGAACTCTCAGAGTCTGCAGTAAGACCAGCAGCAGCGCTTAGAAGCGTGTTGGGTGGATCAGCATTAATGACAGGAATATTAGCTTTATGCTGCAGATCATTTCCACAGC
>JAYZHP010000058.1:0-6868 GCA_036166415.1 Fidelibacterota bacterium
ATACCCTATTACCTGCTGCTAGAAGATTTGAATTTGGAACTAGAGCGCTTGCGACGTTTGCCGGTTTTGATACTGCATTACATTGGTGCGAACAGCTCAACATCGATCGCATATTGAATCGGATAGACGCACTAGTCAATTATGCAATTAAAGATTGGGAGCAGCGCGGATATCAAGTCTCTTCGCCTACTAATAAATCGCAGCGCTCAGGAGTATTTGTACTTGAACTTCCTCAAGGGTGCAATGGTTGGAAAGTATATGATGAGCTAAGGCTGAAGCAAAAAACCTTTACATCACCCGTGGATGCACCAAACGATTTAAGAGTGGCTATCCATTTTTTCAATACAAAGACTGAGATCAAACAAATGTTTGACTGGCTAGCTTCGCATTGCAGCTGAGGTCTTATTCTTCTGAGAAAACCCCTGTAAAATAGCCATAAGCCAATGAGCCAACAGTCACTCCTAAGGATAGCATAGCTGTGCTTTTCGCTCCATCCATACTATCTTGATGAGCTTTGATTCCAGGTGCGTTTGGATTAATACCTTTTAGACGATCAATTTGCTTCTTTGACTCAGCTGCTCCAGCTGTATTCTTTAGATACGATGAAGCACCTAGACCTGCAACCGCAAGAACGGCTCCTCTTTGTGCCCATGGATTTTCAGCAATCTGCTCAAACAAACTTTCTTGATTTGGCTTTCGCTTGTCGTTAAGCCTACCTGGTACTTCTTTGCCCATAATTTTCCAGGCAAGAATTTCAAGTTCTGTAATAAATCCATCGGTCTCGCCTTTATAGCGAATCTTATATGTTTTAACTTTTCCGGGATTCGAAGAATCTACTTTATAAACCTTTACACGGTATTTATTTTTTATAAATTTTAAAGTTCCAGCTAAGAAAATATTGCTTGCTGCCGCTTCTTGCGCTGCAGCTAGGCAATCTTTTTTATAACAATTGGTAGTAACCAATTCAAGTCCAGCAACTGCCTGATCAACATTTTCCTGTGCAGTAATTGGGCCATCGCTTGCCTTTTCAAGCTCACCCATAAAATAATTGTATAATGCTTGAATTTCAACTGTAGCAAGTCCTTCTCCATCAAATTGCTTAGAAGCTACCGAAGGGCCTTCCTGAGCATATATCATAGAGGCTGTGAGAATAAAAATATTTATTAATCTTTTCATCATTAATTCCTTTAGATAAGTTTTAAATAGGCTGTACAAATATAAACAAATTCTAGAAATTATAAACTAATCCTTATTCCTCTACTAAAATCTAAAGATAAGGAAAATTGTAAGCGCAGACGATCAGTGATCCATTTAGCATCTGTTGCTGTTTGTTCATCTTTTTCCCAACTTTGATACAACGGGAGGATGATTGGACCCAAAACAATACCAGCTACACTATAGGTATTTTCAAAATCATCTCCTCCAGCAATATCATAAAAAAGAGTAGGTAAAAATGCTATTTTCGTATCAATATTCAATCCCCAGGTCATAGCTGAAGATGAAAGTGGAATTTCATTTTCTGTAGCATAACCTCTTAGCGCTGGACCGCTTCTGATGTATTGAAGCTGCATAACCGATAGGTCTGAGATTCCCGTACGATCAAAAACATAGCTTGAAAATGTTGGATCTACTCCACCGCTTAAATAAGAACGAAAATGCTTTGGAATGTCCTCTTTATTGAAATAATCACCTACCCATCCTCGAACGCGCATATTATTTTTCTTATTAAAGTTTATTTCTGTGCGACCTGTGAGCCACCCTTTAGAAAATTTTTCTCCAAACAACATACCTGAGCTAACTGTGATTTCATCAAAGATTCCCTCAAAATTTTTATTATAATCATATTGAAAAGCTGAAACGGAAAATGCACCTGCGCTATACAGGCTAGAATCCAATGCGGTCTCATCTAAAATATTATGATTTAATTCCATTGAAAAATTGCTGGTTGCGTCATTTTTTGATAGCGATCCATTATATTTTATTTTTCCACCTTTATTGCCTTGCAACTGCATGCCACTAAAAGCCAACGAGGATCTATCAAATAAATTATTACTCTCATAATTAAAAGTTTTAATGGCTTTCCCAACCGGTTTACTATTATTACCATCCCAGTACATCTGTGCAGCGGTTAGTCTTGAATACCCAGGGGTTCCTCCTTTATAAAACATTACTCCAGGTGTCCAGCCATTGTAGTAATTATAAGATGTCCATGGAGCAAAATTTATGTCATGATCATAATAGGTCGGCTGGTCCCATATCCAATGAAATCGGATAGAGCTTTTTGTGGCATTATTCTCGCGCTTAACATCTGGCATATGTTCATCGGGGTCAATAATTGCGTATCGTGCGCCGTTCGAACCTTGAATATCTTTTTGCTTTTGTACACCTTCTAGCCAAGTTCGCTCAAGCTCATTATTATCTTTACCATAGAAAACAACTTCAACAGGGGCATTCAATGTGCCATGATTAGTAACAGTATACTTGCCACCTTTTTTACGTATAGAATAATCAATGTAATCGGTGGTCTCAAATACACCATTAAAATACCACTCTAGATTTTTATTGGTATTTTTTTCAAAAACGGCACGAAAATCCTCTGGATAAGGATGTTTGTATTTCCATTTCCGGTAGTATTTTTGCATAACCTCATCCATTTTATCCTCACCCAAATAGTGATGGAGAAATCGGGTAAAAACACCTGTTTTAGAGTAATTCAATCCATAATTACTTCTGGTATATTCATCGGCTTTAAGGTTCAGCGGCTGAACGCTGGGACTTTTTGCAGATGTTGAATATTGAAGATAAGATGTCCAGCTATATTTTAAATTTTTACCGATCCCTAGCTTATCTTGGATGGGAGCAAACACTACAAATCGCTCATTTGCATCTTTGTATTTATCTTGCCAGTAGCGAATATTTGAATAATCATTCAATCCTTCATCCATCCAGGTATGATAGCGTTCATTGCTACCTACAATTCCGTAAAACCAATTATGTCCTACCTCATGCATGATAACCATTTCAAGCAAATGCTTACTTGGCATGCTGGCGATGACAGTAATATTAGGATACTCCATGCCTCCACCCGCAGAAAGATCACCATCAACAGCCGTAATATGATTATAGGGATAATCGCCATAATATTTGCTAAACCAATATCCAGAATCATGCAAGTATTCAATTGAATTACTCCACAGCTCTGCATTCTTTGGAAGATAAAATGACCATAGAGTGATAGGTGATGAAGAACTGGAAAGGGTTAGCTCTCCTTTTTGTACCAACCATTTTTTGTCAGCAAACCATGCAAAATCATGGACATTCTTTTGTCTAAAATGAACCGTTTTGTATTCTATCTTTACTGAGTCGGTATTGTTTGTATTTTTAGAATCATTTTGGCTTTTTGCCCATTTTTTTAATTCTTTTTCAGATAAACGATTTAATGAATCAGTGATAGAAGTCAAGGAGTTAAGCCATTCGTATTCTGCCTCGCCATTAACTAAATCTCCCGTTGCCATAATCCGGTAATCTTTTGGCAAAGTAATTTTTACATCAAAAGTACCATACTCAGAATAAAACTCTCCCTGATTTAAATAAGGCATTGGGTGCCAACCTTTTCTATCATAGACAGCTGGCTTCGGATACCATTGCGTAATTTCGTAATGCTTTCCAGTGTGTCCTAATCTAGAAAAAACTTCTCCTGGTAGTTTGACAAAAAAAGGTGTTTCAATTGTAATAGTTTGACCGGATTTTAATGGTGTATTCAGCTCTAGCTTTATAACATCAATCCATTCAGGATGATATGACCAGTTAGTCTTATTACCATTTACTGTAAACTCTAAACTATCGATATAACCTCGTGCTGTAGAATCTGATTTTGCAAAACGAGATCCTGGTCCAGCTTGCTTTGCATAAGCTGTAGAATCATCTTTATATGCATTAGGCCAGATATGAAACCAAATAAAGGATAGATCATCAGGAGAATTGTTTTTATAGGTAATTTTTTCATATGCAGATAGCGTATGATTATTATCATTTAGCTTAACATCGATTTCATAATTGACTTCTTGCTGAAAATATTTTTTTTCCTGTGAAAATAAAGCTGAATAAAAAAATACTGAAAATATGACGAAATTTTTCATGAATAATCCTTTGATAGAATTGTGGCTCGGGACGGAATCGAACCGCCGACACAAGGATTTTCAGTCCTCTGCTCTACCAACTGAGCTACCGAGCCACTAATAAATTTTTGGCGATTAGAAGCCCGAAAAGTTAGTCGAGCTAAGCCTCTAATTCCAAATAATAAGATCTTTTAAATCAGAATAAATAAGATATATTAAATAATATCTGACTCTTCTTTATCTCTTCAATTACATCAGAGGGTACATATGAATCATTGGATGTTTTTTTATGATAAGAATGTAAATATGCAAAATCAATCATAATTCTTTTTTGGATTGGAATTCCAAGTCCAAATGAAGAAATAATCGTCTCCCCCGTTTCGTTAATTTTTGGGGATGGAATGAAAGCGGAGCCTAATCGCAATGCTACACCAAAAGTTTCAGATATTGATATTAAATATTCTCCTCCAAGACGCATCTGAGAAACGATTCTATAATCTTCATTAATAATAATATTTTCTTCTTCTAGGGCATTGTATTCATCTGAGCCAATCGTAAAATCCATTAAGTTGAACTGCATTTGGCTCCAATCTTGAATTCGAAATCCAACAGATAGAGATAAATTAAGGTCCGTGACTAGTGCGGCCCCAAAATCAATTGTTGCAGGCATTTGTACTTTGTAATCATAATATCCAAATTCAAGCGTGTCGCTGTATTCTGCATTGTCAAAAATTAATCTCTCTTGAGTTCCATGGCTCTCTTCTATATTGATATTATATGGAAGAGCAATGCTTAATCCAAACTGGAATGGGGAATAAATATATTTTAAACCACCTCTTATTTTCCAGGCTTTAGTTCTCGTTTTAAGAGTTTGAAATAATTCATAACTATGAAAATCAGCGGGGTATTGTTGAAAATTATCAGCCACATCGCTTTGAAGAAATTCAAAATCATAATTCTCCAATCCGCTCATTCTAGAAACTGAAAATCCTCCCGCAAGATCCGGGGATAAGGCTATTCCAAAAGAAAATGTTAATTGGTCTCGGGCACCATTGCTCATTGTCTTTTCATAACGCTGCACTCCACGTTCAAATGTATAATAGAATAATTGCCCATCAGCATTGATAGGAAACTCTAATCCGTTCTTAAAATTGCTATAACCTGAAAAGGACATAAGTGCATCGTAGTGATGAACGCGATTAAATCCAACACCCAACACTAAGCTTCCTCTAACTGCGGGAACCGGGTAGATAATACCAATGCCATTTACACGCGATACATTGAAAGGGTTCCCATTTGATTTACCTAAATAACTCGTATTGTTATTATAATTCATATTATATGATTCTATATAAAATGACCCATTTTGGATATCGGCCAATCCAGCTGGGTTCCAATACATCCCAGATGAGCCATCGCTTAATGCCGTAAATGCACCACCCATAGATAAAGATCTTGCTCCATATCCCATCTCATGCTCAACAAGATGTATTGCCTCAGAAGCAGTTTGAGCTTTTAGATTTAAACAAAAGGAAATGAAAATAATGAAACGCAGGGTCTTCATTTTTTCAGCTAAATAAAGATAGGGTTATTTTCTTCTGGTCGCACGTCTTCCGCCTGAAGAACTAGAAGATGAGCTAGAACGAGAAGTGGAAGAACTAGTAGAAGAACTACTTGATGAATATGATCCTGAAGATCTAGTTGATGATACTGAGCTACTATTAGTAGTATAGGTTGAACTATTAGTATTATTGCCATTTGTTGAGTTTGAGGATCGCGTTGTATAAAGCATTGTCGTAGTCCCTTGAGAGCGATCTCGTGTAAATTTTCTTTTTTCTCTATCGCCCATTGGAATAATAGACCCATATCCAACGGGGTCATCTGTGTAAAGGTATGGAGCATAATAACCATAACTATTATAACCGTTATAGCCATATCTGTATCCATTCAATCCATTATAAAAAGGGTTAGAATGATAATAATCATCATAGTAACCGTTGTAGCCATAATAGTATCCAGAATAGGGTGAGTATACTCTGCGCTGCATGGCTGAATAGGCTAGTGGCATACCAGCTCTGCCATCTTGGGCATAAGATTCACCCTTCATGCTAGGGAATGCGCGTTTATAGGTATCGTAAAATTGATCCTCTTCATTTGATTCTATTTCAGGATCAGGATAAAATATAGCTAATTGCGTATAGCATCCCTGAAGGAAGAGACTTAATAATAAGCTAGTGCTAAGTATAATAGATTTCATCATTGTATTGCAAATTACGCCTTGAAAAGCTGATTTACAAAATAATTGCCTATTTTTTTACTCCCCCCAAATCGAGTAAAAATGCATATTGCAGTGCATATTCTTTATATCGGCGAAACCTTCCAGATTTTCCACCATGTCCAGCATCCATATTCATGTGCAAATATAAATTACTCTCTCCCTGCCAATGATCTCGAAGCTTTGCCACATACTTTAAAGGTTCCCAATACTGAACTTGAGAGTCAAAGAACCCTGAAGTGACTAGAATATTTGGGTAATTTGTATTTTTAATTTGATCGTACGGTGAATAGGAAAGCATGTAGTCATAATACTTTTTCTCTCTTGGGTCTCCCCATTCATCCCACTCCCCAGATGTTAAAGGAATCGAAGGGTCTGCCATTGTAGTAACCGCATCTACAAAAGGTACCGCAGCAATCGCTCCATTCCATATTGATGGCTCCATATTCAAAATCGCACCAATTAATAGACCACC
>JAYZHP010000059.1:0-9165 GCA_036166415.1 Fidelibacterota bacterium
CCTGGACCAATGATGAAGATCCCGTATACTTCTATTGCACCTTCTCCTTATTTTTTTACTGCAGGTACTGGTACTGAAATTCATAATCTTGCTCCGTTTAATACAGCAACAGGGGCATATTATAATATGGACTTTGCTAATGGATGGAGCTGGGGAGTCTCAACGGCTACTGGTGGAGATACAACTCGATTAGCAAATCTAGAGGTATCTACCTATAGAGCGCCTGTTGAGTTTGGCTTTCACTTTCAAAAGCGCGTTCTTGTTAGGGACAACATATCATTTTCTTTAGGCCTTCAAGATATTATTTTTGAAAATAACAAGGCGGGTCTAAATCTTGACCCAGCTCAGTTATCTTTCTTTGGAATTGTTAGTAGTGAGTCTGAAATCAGTAATTATACCTTTAACACTTTTATTGGATTTGGAACGGGTGGATTTGGAGCAATCGATACGGTTAAGGTTATAGACTCATTAGCAACAGAGCCTGCAAGTACAAACGCAGGTGTATTTTTTGGAACTATATTTAATACTCCCTTTTTAGATAAATGGGGAGGTGTAGATATTGTGGGTGAATTCGACGGCAATGGCATCAATGTGGGACTCCGCATCCCCCTTACCTCGGATTATCGCCTGAACCTAGGGTTCACCCACATAGAAAAACTACCTAAATGGAAAGAACGTTATTGGAAAGGTCACTCAGCTATTACATTAGGCTTTGAGATTACTGCTCCAAGAAGGTCTGCTTCTAGAATACCCGGTGGGGGACCAACCCCACCACCAATGTTACAACCGGGTAATATTGATATGGCAGAAATTGATACAACATTAAAACTGGCTGACTATACCGTTCATACCTTGCGTGATTCAATGGGGCTAATGACTAATGAAATGCGAAATCTGATGACAAGATTATCAGCTATGGAACAGCATTCGAAATTCCTTGAAGATTCGCTAAAGGCAGTAAAATTAAATAGTAATGTGAGTGAACAAAAAATGAATGATGCGATGCGGCATCTTTCGCGATCACTTAGGTACTTTTATTCAGGAAATTATAGAGCATCGCTACAAGAGGTTGAATCTGCTCTAGAATTAAACCCTAATCTGGCATTAGCATATGCAAGGCGAGGGTCTATTTATTATAAACTAGGTGATATACAACGTGCTACGATTAATTGGAATTTAGCGCTTCGTATGGATCCAGAATATGATGATGTAAGAAATGTTCTTAAAGCATTACATGAAAACCGGCTTAAATCAACAACCTTGATAGAGGATTAATCATGGATATTGCAACTTTAGTAGGGATTTTATTAGGTATGGGGGCAATTATAGGAAGCATACTTCTTATGACACCAGATATGGGAATGTTTGTCTCTGTGGCAAGTTTTGGAATTGTATTTGGAGGCATGCTGGCATCAGTAGCTGTTGCTTTTCCTTTAAAAGATGTACTGCAGCTTGGAGCGGCTATGGGAGCTGTTTTCAAGGGCGGTAGAGATACGCTAGGCGGTTTAGTGGATGAAGCGGTTGAAGCTTCAGAAGCTGGTAGAAAAGGAACCGCAGACCTTGAAAAACATATCGAAAGTATTAGCAGCTTTTTCTTCAAGGATGGTGTACAGATGGTTATTGATGGATATTCACTAGAAGAGGTCACAGAAATATTAAACACAAGAATTGACTATAGAGAGCTTCGCGAAAATACACAGGCGGGTCTTTTTAAATCTATGGGCGTGATGGCTCCTGCGTGGGGAATGGTTGGAACTTTGATTGGTCTAGTGGTTATGTTGTCTGGCTTTGGTGGAGAAGGCGGTGGAACAGATACACTCGGCGCGGGTATGTCAGCTGCATTGATTACAACTATGTACGGTGCAATTTTTGCAAATTTATTCTTTCTACCAATGGCAGATAAAATTAAGACACGTATTACTACTTCAAGCACTGAACAAAATTTACAGTTAGAAGCAGCGCGGTTGATTCATCAAAAAAAGCATCCAATTATTGTGCGTGAAAAACTGAATTCATACATTCCACCTAAAGAGTGGAAGAAAGATGATGCTGGGTAAACATGGCCGCAACACCACAAGAGAAGAAAAAATTTATGGCTAAAGGCATGGAGCAGGTCGATGAAGGTCTACCCGGATGGTTTGGTACATTTGCTGATATGATGACGCTTCTTTTCGCCTTTTTTGTGTTGCTTGCTGCAATTTCAACCATAGATCCTGTGAAGCTTCAAAATATGGCTGACAGTATGGGTAAATCTGTGGGCACAAAAGAGGAGATGGATAATCAAGCAATGACCTTGGGTGATATTCATAAGGCTGCAACAAAAATGGTTGAAGAAATGGGACAAGACTCAGAAACAGGGGAGCCACCAGTTGAAGTAACTACTAGCCCAAAGGGAGTTACTATAGGAATATCTTCTGATATTAGTTTTGAGCCAGGGTCTGCTACGACTAAGCCTGGCTTTCTTGATATATTGAAGAAGATAGTGCCTACAATTGAGGAGTCCTATTTTATGATTGCGGTTGAAGGACATACTGATAGTGATCCATTACCAAAAAGCCTGAGAGAAAGGTACCCTAGCAATTGGGAGCTTTCCGGCGCAAGAGCGTCAGCGGTTGTAAGATTATTAATAGATCTTAAAGTTGATCCTACCCGCTTACAATCAGTAGGTTATGGAGAGTTTGTTCCAAGAGATAAAAATACAGCTGAAATCATTACAACTGATTTAATTCAGAAATATAATTCTAATCCACAGCAAAAGTCGAGAAATCGCCGTGTGGAAATAACATTTTTAGCACCAAATAAACTTTAATCGAGGTAATAAAATTCATATGAACAAGGGAGCAAATATGAAAAAGCGGCATAATATGGGAATTAGATATACAATATTGGGTTCATTATTATTTTCAATAATAATTGGACAATCCAATGGTTATCTTGCCCAAAAACTCATGATTGAGAATAGTCTAAGAAATCGTATTTCTGATGCGATGGAAAAAGTAATTGATAATCGTAAATATGTTATTGATGTTAGTGTAGATCTAGAAGTCAGTAGCGCTATTGAAAATCAAACAACATTTTCTCCAAACGATGGTTCAGTTAAATCTTTACAATCGGCACGGGACATGGTTAATACTAGCGATGCTCCAGCTAGTGGAAACGTAGGCCTGCCTATACCTGGCTTTGATTTTACAGCAGAAAGCTCTGAGCCAACACCTGAGCCTGCTGCTGAGCCTAAAATGGATGCACCTGTAGGTGATAATGTGGTTTCAAGAACCCAAAAAGAAATGAAGCCATCGATGGCCAGCGTTAGAAATATGGAAATTAGTATTATTATTCAAGAAGGTGCTGCTCCTGAATTAATAGAAAATATCCGCCAAGTGGTTATGGTTGCTTCAAGATTTAATCGTCCAAGAGGTGATGTATTAAGCATTATGACCGCTAGCTTTAAAGAGCGACGAGACGAAAAATCAGCCGAGCAAGTATTGTTGAAAAATATTGCTGAAAAACTTGAAACTCTCGAAAGCCAAAGAGAAAGACTAGGAGAAGTTGACTGGAAAAAAGAATTAGAAAATTATAAAGAATCTGAATCTGAAAGGCGCCAAGAAGACCGTTTATATTTTCAATCAAAATTGGCGGAGCTAGAAGCATCTGCTCGCGATCAATCCTACGATCAAGAACGTCAGGCAATGCTAAAACAAGACTCTATTCGTCTTCAAGCATTAAATGAAGAAATTCAAAATCTTAAATCTTTTTTAGGAGCGGCAAATATTTCTGACTCTGCTGCTGCAAGTGCAGAATCCAGTGTTCAAGAAAAGCTTCAGGAAAGAAATGGTCTTGATGCTCAAATAGCTGAAAAACTTGCTATGTTAGATCAAGCTCAAGCAGAGCTTGATAGACAATCAAGTCGCGGTGGAAGCGGAACCGGTATGATTGTTTTGGTTTCAGTATTATCAGCATTAGTAATTGGATTAATAGTGGTATTAGTCTTCATGTTAATCAATAAGCCTAAACAACAAATGCCACCACCTTGGATGATGTATCCGCCAAGAAGACCTAAAAAAAAAGATAATGGAGCGCCAGCAGTGACAAATGTTGTACAGGCCCCAAGTCAACCAGCGCAGCAAGCATCGACTCCCAATGAAGATATTGCGGTTTTGCAAAGCGAAGTAAACGATATGAAACAAGCCGTTGTATCGATGAGCGTTGGCCAACCACAAGCAGCAAATAAAATTGTTAAAGACTGGATCGTGGAAGAAGCACCAGCGGAACCTGAACCTGAACCAAGCAACGATGATTCTGATGATGGTGATGATAAAAAGAAAAAGAAAAAGAAAAAATAAGAGGCTATTATGATCTCAGATTACAATAGATTATCCGGATTGCAAAAAGTTGCCATTTTATTTTCGGTGCTTGGAGAAAGCCTTGCGTTGAGCCTGGTAAATGATTTGGATAAAACAGAGATTCGTAAAATTCGTGCTGCTATGAGAGGAATTAATGATGTTTCTTTCTCTGTAAAAAAACAGGTCATGGAAGAATTTTATTTTTCTTTTGTTAGTGAAAAATTTGTTCAAGAAGAAAGTGATGAACCAAAAAAGCCATTTGAATTCTTAAATGAACTAACTGATGAGCAGCTAATAGCATTAGTTGCATCAGAAGATTCAAGAGTTGTTGCAATTACCCTAGCTCAACTGGAAGGTGAAAAACGAACAGCCGTGCTAAATCGTTTAGATGAAGCACAAAAAAGAGAGGTTTTGCTTAGCATTGGAAACCTAAATGATGTTCCACTAGAAGCTGTTGTGCAAATTGCAAATAAGCTTAATAAGAAATCAAAGCAACTACCAAAGACCGTTAATTTTTCTAGAGGCGGTGGAAAAGATTTAGCTGATCTGCTTGGTGAAATGCCAGCAGAGGATGAGGCAATATTTATGGATAATCTTGAACAGGAAGACCCTGAACTTGCTGAACAGGTAAAAAAATATAGAATAACATTCGATTCAATTTTTGAAATATTTCCGGACAACCTACTTCGCGATCTTATGAATGCTGTAGATTTGGATGCTGTCTCTATGGCCCTTAAAGGAATGGATCAGTCAGTTAGCGATAAAGTATTAGGTGTGCTACCCAAAAAGAAGCAGGCCATGTTTGAACCTGTTGAGGGTGCTGTGCCTAAACGTGATGTTGATGATGCTAGAAAATCCATTGTATCGGCTGCTAAGCAAATGGAAAAAGATGGTGCATTCAAGCTAGAGGATTTATTGGGAGGAGATACTGTAGAATAATATCATTTCCTCTATTTCTTTAATTACAAACCCCTTATTATATTCTTAGTAAGGGGTTTTTTTTAACCTATAATTACTTTTTTCATTAAATAGAAATAAATTTTATACATTCAACTAAGCAAAATTATGTCTATTCAAGCGCTTCGAAACAAATTGAATCAATACTTAACTGATTATCCAGAAGAAAAAAGTGTTATAGCTCAAACATTTGAATTTTTAGATAATAATAACTGTTTTAATCGATCAAATTTGTATGGTCATTTTACCGGATCTGCATGGATAGTAGATGAATCAAATAGCTGGGCACTAATGACGCATCATAAAAAATTAAATAAATGGCTACAACTTGGAGGGCATGCGGATGGCAATCAAGACTTACTAGGGGTTGCCTATGCTGAGGCTCTGGAAGAGTCAGGCTTTAATAAATTCAAAATTGTAACTGATAAAATATTTGATTTAGATATTCATTCAATACCGAAATACAATGGGATACCTAGACATTTCCATTTTGACGTTAGGTTCCTACTTAAAGCAAACAGGCGTTCTGAAAAAATATTAGTGAGTAATGAATCAAAAGATGTTGCCTGGATAAAATTCGAGCAAATAACAAAAAAGAATGATGAAGAGTCGATTAAGAGAATGCTACATAAGAGCATGCATTTATAAATATATTAAATGAATTTATCAGACAAAATAAAATCAATGATTCTTTCAAAGACGGTCAGTGAAAAAGAAAGAAAAATCGGTGTTGAAATTGAAAGCTTCTACTACAATCACGACAGTTTAAATAGAATTCCTGTAAATAAAAAAGATCAATACTCAGCCTCAGATTTATTGTTTGACATAAACCAAGCTACCGCTGATCATCAATATACATATTCTTTAGAGCCTGGAGGCCAGTTAGAATGGGCTTCTAGCCCTCACATTAGTTTATGGGATATTGCTGATGAATATTCAAACAATATGCTAGCCCAAAGGCAGCTTTGTAAAAAAAATCATATTGATATAGGATATTTTTCAGTGGAACCGGTTTCTGATCCATTTGAAATTGAATTAATCGATTCAAAAAAATATCACCTTATGGATAATTTATTTCATGAAACTGGTACGCTAGGGCCTTGGATGATGCGTAACACCACAAGCATTCAAGTTAATATTGATTATACAAATGAAGGGGATGCAAATCAGATGGCGTTTATAGCGGATAGTATACAGCCATTGGTTAGTATTTTATTTGCAAACGCACCATTTATAAAAAATAAATTAGCAAAAAGCGATAACCTGCGCTGGAAAATTTGGAATAACACAGATAGCTCAAGATGCGGTTCGCTTTTTGAACATACTATTGATGATTCTAATAATGTGATTAATAATTATGTTGAATGGTTGCAATCAAGACAAGCTATTTTTATTGAAAATCCGCAAGGGACATTTAATGCCTTTAATAATGATTTAGCGGCAATGATTTCATCAGATAATAATGATGATTTAATATATTCAGCATTTAGACAAATTTTCACACATGTTCGATTTAAAACTGTACTTGAAGTCAGGGCATCAGATCGTCAACAAAAAGGTAAGGAGCTAGTTCCTGCTGCTTTTTTGGCGGGATTGCTAACTAGTAATATTGTTAGAGACAAATTATTAGATGAAATTAATTCATGGACCATTGATGACAAAATTAATCTATCAAAGCAAGCATCTGAAATATCCTTTTCTAATATTGGACCAAAACAAAAATCTATTGGATATTGGTTAGAATTTCTTGGACAACTTGCGTTGGAAGGATTAGATGAGAGATCAAAAATATTTGATATTAAAAACGAAAGGCCCCTTTTAGAGTTTGAATTAAATAATTTAATTGCGAGTGGCCCTGATACCATAACGATTCAGAATAAGTATAATAATTCGAATCAAACTTTAAAGAGTTTTATAATTGAAAATTATTTAGATTCATTTGAGGATTAAAAATGTCGAATCCAAAAACCTTACACAACTACACTATGATTCCTTTTTTTATAATTGGATTTAGTGCTTTTTTTGCCGGCTTTGCATGGATATTAGCTCCGGAGCCCTGGTTGCTTGATGAATCTGCAAACACTATACTTCTTGATGAATCGTATGAAAATTTATTTGCTGCAGATATAAATAGAAATTTACCAGATTACCTTACCCTATTGTATAGATTTTTTGGTTGGTGGGTTAGTCTAATTGGATTATTAACTATTGGGTATACATACGTCACTCGATTAGGTACTCATATATCGCGCATCACTATACAAATCGCTTATTTTATTGGACTTACTGGCATAGGTATAATCTTATATACTTTTATTCCTACAACTCCTTTTGTGTATTTAAATATTTTCTTATGGGCAATGTGGACAATTAGTGTTCTTTCGGGCTTTAAACTAAAAAATTATGATCAGTGATTGGCATCCATTAGTTATTCATTTTCCTATAGCTCTAATATCAACTTCTGTTGTATTTGATTTTATTTTTTATTTTTCTAATAATAAGGATTTATTAGTGGCCAGTTGGTGGGCAATGTTTGCTGGTCTTATAGCTAGCCTTTCTGCTATTGCTACTGGAATAATTGATGATTCATTAATTGGTCATTTTGGTTCAGTTTGGCCCATCTGGCATAACCATGGCGCTGTTCAAATTGTTTCCATTATTGGTTTTACCATACTCTTTTATTTTAAAACTACTAATCCAGATTCATACAAAAAAAATAATACTTCCTATCTATTGTGCTCATCTCTATTGGTTGCTTTATTATTCTATGGCGCACACCTAGGAGCATTGCTTTCAGGCAGAATATAGTTGCTTTTATCTTATAGTTGTTTATAGTTGTTTAGCGCATTAATTTATAGTTAAATTATATAATAATCTGAGGAACTATATATCAATGTCATCATTTAAACTATTTATTTCTTCAACAATTGGCAAAAAGGTCTTGGTGGCTACAACTGGCTTGCTGTTTTGTTTTTTTCTCCTTTTCCATCTGTTAAACAATCTTGTTATTTATACAGGTGCAGAAAATTTTAATTTTCTAGTAGGTAGTCTTGAAAAGATTAAGCCTTTAATAAGAATACTTGAGGTAGCGCTAGCAGGTATTTTATTAGTTCATATTGTTAATTCGGTCACCTTAGCTATCCAATCGAAAAAATCTGGCAACATTACTACTAAATCAGAAACAAAAAAACATAACGCGACTCTATCATCAAGAACAATGCTATTCACTGGAAGCATATTATTTATTTTTATCGTAACCCACCTGTCAACCTTTTGGTATAATTTTCAGACTAATGATGATCATTCTGCTTATTATGAAATTGTCACTAGTAGTAGCATTGGTTTTGGAAATATTTTTATAACCATTTTGTATCTTGTAGCTATGGTATTGCTTGGTTTTCATTTAAAGCATGGATTTAATTCAGCATTGCAAACTTTTGGAATTAAAAACACCTCTATTGGAAAAATGCTAAGTTTGGTTAGTGTTGTCTTTTGGTTATTTGTTCCGGCTGGATTTTTTAGCATAGCATTTTGGTTTGGAATATTAAATGGGGGTAAATAGTACAACAACTATATATCATATTTATAGTTGCTTAATTAATAATTATATGGTTTCGAAAACATATGGCAAAATCTAATAAACATAAACGTAAAAGTAGTATTTATACTGATAAAAAGGGTTTTAATTATTATCAAACCTATAGTTTTTTTGGATCTAAGGATGGACTTAAAAAGAAAATACAAAAGAATCTTGGTAAAGATAAAACTGGATCGCAATTAAAACATGAAAAGGACTATTGGGATAATTACTACAACAAAATTGATGATACATTTAAATCGACTAAAATAAATGAAAAATCCTCATCGG
>JAYZHP010000060.1:0-4564 GCA_036166415.1 Fidelibacterota bacterium
AACTCGCACTTAGATTTTTTTGAAGAAATTGCCAAATTTCTAGCAGCTAGAAGGATTTGGGCCAAGCGTATGAAAAATCATTATGAGGCAAAAAATCCCCAATCTTGGAAATTACGATTTCACGCTCAGACCGCAGGTTGTTCATTGACTGCTCAACAACCAGAAAATAATATCTCTCGAACCGCATTTCAAGGGCTAGCTGCAGTTTTAGGAGGAACCCAATCTCTTCATACTAATTCCATGGATGAGACCCTAGCGTTGCCATCAGAAAAAGCTGCAGAAATTGCATTAAGAACACAGCAGTTGATTGCATTTGAAACAGGCGTTGCAAATGTTGCAGACCCATTAGGAGGTTCTTGGTTTATTGAAAATCTAACAGACCAAATTGAAGAAGAAGCTGAAAAATATTTTAAAGAGATCGATGATATAGGTGGAGTTATTCCAGCAATTGAAAAAGGATATTTTCAATATGAGATTGCCCGTTCAGCCTCAGCGCATCAGAAAAAAATTGACAATAAAGAACTTATTCATGTTGGTGTTAATCAATTTGAAAAATCTAACGAGGAGATTGATATACCAATATTAGAAATTGGCAAAGAAGCAGAAGGACATCAAAAAGACAAAATAAGAAAATTGAGAGATAATAGAGATAATGCTATTACTCAAAAAGCTCTAAATAAAATTCAAAAAGGATGCAAGACTGGAGAAAATTTACTACCACCTATTATTGAGGCTGCAAAAGCGCATGCAACCATGGGTGAGATTGTGATTAAAATAAAAGATGAATTTGGTGAGTGGAATGAAACATCAGTGTTTTAAATTCACTGGCATATAAATCGTTAATAATGAATAATAAAATTTACAGTTTAGTTATCGGTGTCATTTCCGTTACCCTGTTTTGGATAGGATGGGTTTCACTTAACCCTTCTGATAAGAAAGCCATGGCTCAGTTTATTTCTGTTCAAAATTTAATTGATGAAAATATTTCTAAGCGGACCAAGCTTGGAGGTCTCGTCAAAAATGGCTCTATAGAGATTTCCGAGATAAACCAATTAGAATGCGTTTTTATTTTAAAAGAAGGTGATACAGAGCTCGCAGTTAATTATAATAAAACTCGTCCTGATTTATTTAAAGATGGCGCCGAGGTGATTGTAACCGGTGAATATCTTAATGGTATTTTTTACGCTGATGAATTGCAAACCAAATGCGCATCTCGCTATGAAGGAGATCTTCGAAATGAGTCTAATTATAATCTTGAAGAAATAGATACATGACCCCTATTGCTGGTAGCGTTGCACTCAATCTAGCTTTTGGCTGTAGCATTTTATCCATAATTACATTATTAATCTATAATCGCACATCCGATCAACGGTTATTTTTAACTGGTCAGCGCTTAGGGCTGGCTGTCTCCTTTTTTGTATTCATCGCTACATTCACTTTAAGCTATCAACTATTGATAAGTAATTTTGATATTGACTATGTAGCACGCTACACAAGTTTTGAGACTCCAACGGTATACAAAGTTTCAGCGCTTTGGGCAGGACAATCTGGTTCATTGCTTTTTTGGCTATTTATTTTATCAATATTCAATACTATTACAATTATTCAGAACCAAACTAGACATCATAGTTTAATGCCTTGGGTAATAATTACTATGTCAGCTACTCAAGCATTTTTCTTGATACTAACTAATTTTATTACAAATCCATTTGAACCAACACAGGCTGAATTTGTAGTGATAAACGGAAATGGGTTAAACCCATTGTTGCAAAATATCACCATGGCTATTCACCCTCCCGTGCTCTATTTAGGCTATGTGGGGTTTACCGTTCCCTTTGCTTTCGCATTTTCAGCTTTAGTTAATAAAGACACAGGAGTTTTATGGGTTCGAAGCATACGTAGATGGACATTAGTTACTTGGCTATTTCTAAGTATAGGTATTATCCTTGGAGGATGGTGGGCCTATCAAGAGCTTGGTTGGGGTGGATATTGGGCGTGGGATCCAGTTGAAAATGCAAGCTTCATGCCTTGGTTGACTGCTACTGCATTCTTGCATTCAATTATTATTCAAGAAAAGAAAGATATGCTCAGAATCTGGAATATGGTCTTAATTATACTAACCTTCAGTTTATGTATTTTTGGAACTTTTTTAACTAGGTCAGGCGTTATGAGCTCTGTTCATTCTTTTACTGAGTCTTCATTAGGTCCTGTCTTTTTATCATTTGTATTTATTATCCTATTTTGTTCATTTGGATTGATGTATACACGAATTGATGATTTACGTTCTCCAAGGAAAATTGAATCAATTACTTCAAGAGAAGGCGGGTTTCTATTTAACAATTTAATTTTTGTTGTGATCTGTTTTGCTGTTTTTTGGGGCACGCTTTTTCCTGTGATTACAGAAGCAATTACGGGTGATCAAATTTCTGTAGGACCACCATTTTTTAATCAAATAAATATACCAATCGGTCTTGCATTATTAGCGCTTACAGGAATAGGACCTCTTTTGGCTTGGAAAGGAACGTCAAATCACAAGCTAATTCAAAAATTTACATTCCCAACCTTACTTGCCTTGTTTAGTGTGTTGCTATTTATTTTAGCAAAAATGACTGGATATGTAGTGATTTCATTTAGCCTATGTGTTTTTGTAACCACAGCAATTCTTAGTGAATTTGTAAAGGGAGTGCGCATTAGGATGGGTAAATTCAATGAATCTTCGATAGTTGCTTTATATAAAATGATTCATAAGAATCGCTCACGTTATGGAGGCTATATTGTACATCTTGGAATTGTATTGATGTTTATAGGATTTACAGGTCATGCATTTGATAAAGAAAAAGAATTTGGCATAAAAGTTGGTGAAACCGAACAAGTAGCAAATTATAATTTTCAATTGACTAGAATGTATGAACAAGAACGATCAAACCATTATGCATGGATCTCTGACTTACGCGTGACAAACCTTAGCGGTGATTTTATAACAAGCCTTAAGCCTGAAAAAAGAGTTTATTTTCATAAGAATCCAGATATAAATAAACGGCAACCGCATAGCGAATTAGATATATTTTCAACATTGAATCAAGATATTTATTCAATCTTTTCTTCAGTAAGCAATAATAATGATACTGCATTTATTAAAATCATGATAAACCCTTTAGTCAAATGGGTGTGGATAGGGGGGTATCTATTAGCCTTTGGTACCGTTATTGCTCTATGGCCCAGGAAGGACTAATTAGTGGATTTTATTAAAGATTATTTTTTTACATTTGTTGTTTTTATAGTTCCTATTATTTATTCTATTCAACCGCTTTTTTTACCAGCGATTACTATGAGAAAAACCTCTGATAATAGAAGCGCTCTAAGTAGAAAAAAAAATATACTTTATCGTCAAATAAAAGAGCTTGAAATGGAATATGATATTGGAAATTTAGATAAGCAAGACTTCCTCCTTCGTAGATCAGAATTAAAAGCAGAAGTATCAAGTGTTCTTTATAAGCTTAAGAAAAAATAAATGCTATCTGTTAATCAAGTTTATAAATCCTTTAATAGATACAATGTTTTAAAAGGCATCTCTTTTACTCAAAAACAAGGCGAAATTATTGCCTTAATGGGTAATAATGGATCTGGCAAAACAACCCTGCTTCGAATCATTGCTAGAATTATGAAATCTGATTCTGGCGCTATTTCTTTTCAAGAAAATGATCTACTATCAAATAATAGCTTATATAGAAAGGATATTCTCTACCTTGGTCATGACCCTGGAATGTATTCTTATTTAACTGCGAAAGAAAATTTGCACTTTTCACTTACGCTTAGAAGAGAAGTTGTTTCAAAGATAATGATTGAAGAATCATTAGATCGTTATGAATTATCACATTTTGCGAATGAACCAATTGCTGTTTTCTCAAAAGGTATGCTTCAAAAATTGAAACTTGTCCACGCCGATCTTGTTAGCTGGAAATTATTATTGTTTGATGAACCTTTTACTGGACTTGACCAAAGTGGAATTGATTTGGTTGATCGTTTAATAAATAAGTGGAAAAATAATAATAAGTCTGTGATAATGGTTCTTCATAATAAGAAACGAGCAGAGGAATATGCACATACGAGGCTTATTATTAATTCTGGAAGAATTGATTTAGCTTGATGTTGTTCTCTTTAATAAAAAAAGAGCTACTTATGGAGCTTCGGTCCAAGCAGATTGTTTTATCTATGCTTTTTTTTGGATTAGCAATCATTCTTATTTTTGCATTCTCATCAAATGTTTCTAAAGTAGTATTGTCAAATTATGCACCAGGAATGTTTTGGTTGATGAATTTATTTATTGTTGTTCTAGGTGTACATAGATCATTTGCTTATGAAAAAGATTATGATGCTTTTTCAATATTAATTTCCAGTCCAGTTGACCGAGGCATAATATTCATCGCTAAATGGATCAGCGGTTTTTTATTTATTACTATAACCCAATTGGTTATTCTTATTCCTTTTTTCAAATTATTATTACTTGATATTCCTATAGAAACCTTTCTTTTTATAAGTACGGCTTTGCTAATTAATCTTGCGA
>JAYZHP010000061.1:0-3108 GCA_036166415.1 Fidelibacterota bacterium
AAGGAGCCTCAAACCGAAAAAATGGATTTGTTATACTAGATGTTACGGACCCGTACAATGTAAAAATAACTGCTGAGTTTAATGATGATATGACAGGTGGTGTACATAATGCTTTTATCTATGACAATCATGTTTATGCTGTTAACAATGGACGTAAATATGATATCATTAATATTGATGACCCTTCAAATCCTTTTCGTGTAGGTGTTTTTGAATTAGACACACCGGGACATAGTATACATGATGTCTGGATTGAAAATGGAATTGCATATTCATCTAATTGGGCTGATGGGGTTGTTGCAGTTGATATTGGAGGGGCAAAATTTGATGAAGCTGATCGGTCTAAATCACAGTTTAACCCATTGTTATCAAGAACAGGCCAAGGTAGTCCCTCAAATCCAGTAAAACTAGCTTCAATGGAAGATCCAACAGGACGCAATCATGCGGCCTTCCCATTTCTGAGTAAATCAACTGGAAATTTCTATATTATAGCAGGTGATGAAAATTTTCCGTGGGGTGTTTTAGCTCCTAAAGGACAGCCATCAAATCCGAGAGGCGGTTACCATTTTTTGAATTTTTCTGATCCTGATAACCCAAAGGAAGAAGCTATTTATGAGGTGCCAGAAGCTGGTTCTCATAACTTGTGGGTATTCGATGATATACTAATAGCTGGGAACTATCAAGGCGGATTACGAGTCGTAGATATTTCTGGTGAACTCCTTGGAGATATTTACAAACAAGGCCGTGAAATTGGTCTTTATGTACCTTACCATAAAGAGGGTAAAATACCAAATGCACCAATGGTTTGGGGTGCACAACCATATAAAGATTATATTTTCTTTGCTGATATGAATTCAGGGTTGTATTGTATTCAATTGGTTGATGGACAGCCATCAGCTAGGCGGATCCCCGGATAGATTAGGCGGCAATATTATACTTTTAAAAATTTGGAGATTAAAATGAAAAAAATATATTCAATATTATTTCTATTATCACTTACTGGATTATTTGGACAACCTCCAAGGTCCCTCAATACGGATCTTGAATTTGTTTTTGAACATCCATTATTACTTCACCGTCTGGACTCTCTCTCATTAAATATTGGTGAAGAAGCCTCAGTATTGATTCGCCTTGTTGATTCAAAAGGTAATCAAGTAAAAACCACATTTATGATTCGAGGACAAAGAAAAGCAATTGTTGCTGAGCCACGAAGAAGTGACACAACTGGAGTCGCAAAAGTAACAATAAAAGCACTTGATTCTGGAGAATTAAATCTTAGAGCGATGGCTATTGGAAAAAAAGGAAGAACCGTTGGTGCATTGAAAATTAATGTACCTTTAATTCCATTAGAAAAAATAACTTTCGTTAATCCGATCCAAAAAGTTTTTGTTGGAACATCCGTAAACTATTCTGTTAAAATTTTTGACAAAGCAAAAAGAATCAGAAAGAATATGAATGTTGTTTTTACATCAAGCAATAATAAAGTAGCTGAATTTGATAATTTTGGCAATTTGACGATTAATAAACCAGGTAAAACAACCATTACCGCTACAGTAGATGATATAGTAGAATCCTTAGTTGTATCTGCCAAAAAAAACCCAGCAAGAAAAATAAAATTTGATATAAGTGAAAATCAAGTAAGAACTGGCGATGTAATAAAATTAAATGCTACTGTTTTAGATGGTCGGAATAAAGTTCTTGAAAATATTCCTATAGTTTTTTCTTTTTCAGGTAAAGCTATTAATCAAACTGACAATTTTATCAATAATCGATCAACTGAAAGTATTGGTTTACCAGCATCCGGATTAATTACACAAAATGGTAAATTTGTTGCTGAAACAGCTGGAATTTATACATTAACCGCCCAATCAAGCGGATTTTCAGCATCTAAAAAAGTCAAAGTTGTTCCTAGAAATGTACGTAAGAGGCTTGAGGTTGTAGGACACGGTACTATTTCAAATGTGAATACTTCAGATCTATGGGTTTGGCCGGGTGTTGGAAAACATAAGGGAAAAGATTTTGCTGTAACTGGTACACACAGTGCGGATGGTGAGGCGTATTTTTGGGATATTAGTGACCCAACTAATATGGAAATAATTGATACAATAAAGGTTGATGCACGTACTGTAAATGATGTAAAAATTTCTGAAGATGGTAGAGTTGGTGTTATATCAAGAGAAGGGGCTTCAAATCGTAAAAATGGATTAGTCATACTAGATGTTACTGATCCATTCAATGTATCAATTATTAATGAATATAATGATGATTTAACTGGAGGAGTTCATAATGTATTTATTTATGAAGATCATATTTATGCATTAAGCGCTGGAAGGCGATATGATATAATTAATATAAGTGATCCTGCGAATCCATTTCGTGTGGGGTCTTATGAATTGAATACCCCTGGACACAGTATTCATGATGTCTGGGTAGAAAATGGAATTGCTTATTCATCGAATTGGAGTGATGGTGTTCATGTAGTTGATGTGGGTGGAATAAAGCAGAGCGAGAAGTCAAGAGCTAAAAACCAATTTAATCCGTTTTTAGCATTAGCAGGCAAAGGGAGTCCAGGAAATCCAATAAAATTAGGTAGCAAAGAGGATCCAAATGGACATAACCATGCAGCATTTCCATTCCAAAGTGAATCAACAAATAAATTTTATATTATTACAGGTGATGAGTGGGCAAAGGCTGTTCCAGGTTCACCAGAAAGAATATTCCAAGGAGGATTCCATTTTCTTGATTTTACAGATATAAAAAATCCTGTTGAAACCGCAATTTATCAGGTGCCAGAAGTTGGATCGCATAACCATTGGGTTAAAGGCGATACATTATTTGCTGGTTATTATTATGGAGGAATAAGAATTGTTGATATTTCAGGAGAACTAATGGGTAATTTATATGCACAAGGTAGAGAAATTGCCTTCTTCAAAGGTGTAGATCCTGATGGTACAACGGCTAATCAAACCAATGTATGGGGAGTGATTCCATATAAGGGATTAATTTATTTTGCTGATCTCAATAATGGTTTATGGGCTGTTAGACTAGTAGATAATGAGCCATTAGGAACAAATTAAAATGAAAAAATTAATTAAATTCCCAATGAAT
>JAYZHP010000062.1:0-16207 GCA_036166415.1 Fidelibacterota bacterium
GTTCTGATCGTATTTGCAATTTCTATACCATTCAATGCTTCTACGCTTGTTGCAGCCGCTGCCACTCAAGGCTATAAAAAACTGAAGTATAAGTCTATTGTGACGCAATTTATTAATCCAACTATCCTATTAGTATCAATGATAATTTGTTATTGGTTTTTCTCTCCAGAATCAGCTCTGATGTTTCCAATGTTAATAACTGGGATTGTTGGATGTATTGCAATGTTTCAGCCGCTCAAATATTTATCAGGTATTAAGCCACAACAAATCATTAAAACAAAATTTAATTATGATCTTCTAAATTTTTCATATCCATTTATGTTTGTAATTATTCTACAAACATTTATGCATTGGATGGATATACTAATGTTAGGATATTTTACCAATGCGAGCACTGTTGGGTTGTACCATCCAGCTGCAAGGACGGCAGGTTTATTGCAGGCCCTATTAATATCATTTATAAGTATTTATGCACCAATGATTTCACAGTTTCATAGTGAAAAAAATATATTAAAAATGAATCAGACTTATAAGATGGTTAGTAGGTGGCTATTGGTATTTTCAATTCCTATTTCAATTATGTTCATACTTTTTCCTGAAAACATTTTGTCGCTTTTTGGAAAAGAGTATATTTCAAGCGCAAATGTTTTGATTATTCTTACAATTTCAACATTACTACAGGCTATATTTGGCGCTGCCTCTCCAACGCTTGGAATGTCAGGTTTTACGCGGCTTGTTCTTATTAATACCTGTGTAGCATTTATTTTAAATCTTGGTTTAAACTATACCTTAATTCCACTATATGGCATCAATGGAGCTGCTTATGCTACATTGATTACTTTAACAATAGTTGGATTTATTCGAGCTACCCAAGTTCGTATTTTTCTCAAAATGAATCTTTTTTCCATTAAAATGCTTAAGCCACTTGCAGCTGGAGTAGCCACTTATTTTTTTACTATTAACCTAAAACACGTATTAGAGAATTATAGTTTTTTTGCAGAGCTAATAATTGCCCTGCCTTGTTCTATGTTGATTTATGGTATATTGATTTGGCTCATGAGGCTTGATGAGGAAGATAAAAGTTTTATTAGTAGTTTTGGAATCATTAAAAAAGGATTAAAAAGAAACAAATGACTTTTAATTGGAAAAATATATTCTTTTTATCATCAATCGGGTTTTTGATTCTTGTGATTTTCTTATTTGAGCCAATTATTTTTGGAGGAAAGATCTTTGGTTCGCCAGACAGCCTTAGTCCTAGGTCTGTTGCGATGGCACTTAATGATGCTTCTAATGAATTAGGTCAATATCCACAATGGCAGCCATGGGTATTTAGTGGCATGCCTACCGCTGAGGCATTTTCATATTTATCTAAACTCTATTTCCCCGAATATTTTTTCAAATTATTTTCCTTTTCAGGTGCCTTTATTCAACTTCTTCATCTAGTGTTTGCTGGGCTAGGTTGTATGTTTTTATTAAAGCAATTTCGATGTTCAGATGTTGCTTCATTTATGGGTTCTGTTGCGTTTATGATTACACCATACATGATTACAATGATTGTTTTTGGACATGGTAGCCAGTTAATGACAGCAGCGTATATACCATGGGCGGTTTGGCTTTCCGTTAGATTGTGGTCATCACCAACCCTGATCAATAGCAGTTTTCTTGCCATTGTATTAGGTTTTCAGCTCCAGCGTGCCCATGCTCAAGTCGCTTACTATACTTGGCTATTAATTGGATTATATTTTATGATCATGCTCATTGATCAAATGAAAAAGAAAAATGATAGCAAGCTTATTATAAGAAAACTATCCCTTGTTTTACTTGCATGTCTTTTGGGAATTGGTATTTCATCATTGATTTATCTTCCCGCGATAGAATATGCTCCTTATTCTGTGAGAGGTGGCTCTTCTACGGGTGGATCTGATTATAGCTATGCGACCGGTTGGTCATTTCATCCAGTAGAAATGTTAACATTTCTTATCCCTTCTGCATTTGGTTTTGGGGGTCAGGTTTATTGGGGCTATATGCCTTTTACAGATTACCCAAATTATATGGGTATTATCATTTTTTCTTTAGCCTTGATTGGTATAGTTTATAAAAAAGGTGTACTTAAATGGTATCTATTATCAGCTACTTTGATAGCATTGTTTATCTCTTTTGGAAGACACTTTAGTCCGATTTATGATCTATTTTTTAATTTCTTTCCTTTTTTCAATAAATTTAGAGTCCCTCATATGATTCTCATTTTAGTTCAATTTAATATAGCAATATTAGCAGCATTTGGTCTTGATAAAATTATTGAATTAAAGAAAGGCATTATGCCAAAATGGTTTTATCCTAGCATTGCTCCATTTGGTTTAATTTTCTTGATTATGATTTTTGCTACATCTAGCCTTGAAGGTTTAGTTAAAGGTTATTTTTCTATGCCTTCAGTTCGTGACCCATCTCAGGTTCAAATGATTAATGCGCTACGTTGGGATCTATGGTTGAAAGATGCTTGGCTAATGTTATTATTCATGGGATCATTTTTTACGCTTATTTGGGCTTGGTGTAATAGCAAAATTGCAAAAAATACTTTTACTGCACTCATTATTATTCTAGCAACGCTAGATATTATTATAGTGAATCATAAAATAATTAAGCCAGATAGAATGAGTGGAAGAGGATCGCAGTTAATATCGAAGAGGTTTGTTAAAGAATATTACCGTCCAGATGAAATTGTAAATTATCTTTCTCAGGATAAGGATAAGTTTAGGATTTATCCTACTGGTCAACTTTTTGGAGATTCACGTTTTGCTGCATTTGGCTTAGAATCTATTGGAGGTTATCATCCTGCGAAGCTAAAAGTATACAATGATTTTTTACAAAACACACAAAATGCTGGAGTTTTTCCTGTATTAAGAATGCTTAATGCTAAGTATTTAATTCTACCCGATGCCCAGCAGATTGGTCATCCAAAATTAACATTAGTAAAAAGAGGATCTCTGCGCTTGTCTAGGGGTGAGCTGCCAACAGCTATTTACGAATTAAATGATTTTTTACCACGAGCTTGGTTTGTCAAGAGTATCGAAACGGTTAGTCATTCTGATATTTGGCAGAGAATAACTGATCCAGCATTCAATCCAAAAGAAAAAGCATATACTTTTGAATCAGTTGATGCTTCGATAAGTGAAATTGGAACAGTTAAATCAATTGAGCAGTCCATTCACCAAACAACGATTATAACTGAATCCAGCGAAGATCAATTTTTAGTATTAAGTGAGATTTTCTATCCAATAAGATGGAAGGCTTTTATAGATAATGAACCCATCAAAACATTTCAAGTCAATGGTTTGCTTCGAGGAGTGATCGTACCAAAAGGTAGCCAAACAATTCATTTTATTTATGATAAATCATCATACAAACTTGGGCTTGGAATTTCTATATTTAGTTTATTTATATCCCTAGGCTTAATTGGCTTTAGTTATTACCGGCAAAGAATAAAATGATTAGTTATACTGCTGGTACAAGAATAAAGATTGGACTACTTTTTTTTGCTTTAACGTTAGTAGCGGCAACAATTTTCTATTCAAATTCAATTGTTGGTGAATTGAGAAATGATAATAGACAAATAGTTACAGTCTATTCACGGATCATTGCCAAAACAATTAATGAAGAAACTGATGCTAATCTGGGATTTGTTTTTGATGAAATAATTAAAAAGGTACAATTTCCAATTATTTATACCGATGCATCAAATAACCCATTGTATTATAGAAATTTAGATCAAGGTTTAGATAAACAAGCTTTACTAGAGCTTGTTAAATCAATGGATAAGGACAATGATGCAATATCAATTAAATATAATGATCCCCAATCGAGCCAATCAACTATATTGGGATATTTGCATTATGGAGATTCATTCCTCATTCAACAATTGCAATGGTTGCCCTATTTAGAAATTGTTATGGTATCTATTTTCATTCTTATTGGATTTATAGGGTTTAATTCAATTCGAGAAAATGAAAAGCGTCAAATATGGGTAGGAATGGCTAGGGAAACAGCCCATCAGCTCAGTACGCCAATTTCAGCATTGATTGGATGGATCGAAAGAATTGAATCTCATCCAGGCGAAACATTAAAAACAGCTGAGGAGAGGAAATCAGATATGGTTAGGCTTGAGCACATAGCAGAACGCTTTAGACAAATGGGTACTGCATCCCCGCTAAAAAAAATATCAATGACTGATTTAATTGATTACCAAACGCAATATTTAAGAAAAAGAATTCCTTCGCTTGGAAAAGATACAGAATTAAATGTTTCAATAGATGATGAAATCTTTATCATGGGTAATGAAGTTTTGCTTGGATGGGCTATTGAAAATTTAATTAGGAATGGTATTGATTCAATTAAATCCTCAAAGGGTAAGGTAGCTATTACTGTAAAAAAAGAAGGTAATTATGCTTGTATTGACATCGCTGATAATGGAGCAGGTATTAGTAAAAAAGATTGGAATAATATTTTTAGTCCTGGCTATAGCTCTAAGAAAAGAGGGTGGGGCTTGGGATTATCATTGGTGAAAAGGATAATTAATGAAATTCACAGAGGGAAAATTATGGTAATTTCAAGTACTATAGGAGAGGGCACAACGTTTCAAATAAAATTAGAATATCAAAGATAGTATATTTTATTCTTTGATTTATGGCTAATTTTTAGAGAGAAATTGGAGTTATAATTGAAATTATTATTATTTATTCAATCCGCTCAAGGGGCAGGAATAATGGCTTATTTCCCCTTTATCCTGATCTTAGCGATTATGTATTTTTTGATGATACGGCCTCAAGCAAAGCGTCAAAAAGAAAAACAAGAAATGATTCATGCATTAAAGAAGGGTGACAAGGTTATTACGATTGGAGGCATTCATGGTACGGTAGCTGGTTTTAAAGGTAAAGAAGGAAAAGCCATTCTGCTTCAGGTGGATTCTAATACTAAAATAACAATAAATCGTGCATCGGTTTCTAGCCTTGCAAACAAAGATGATGCAAGTCATAATGAAATAATTGAGGAAAATTCATAATGGCCCTTAGAAATGTTGAGCACTATGGAAATCCCATTCTAAGAAAAAAATGTGAAACCATTAATAACTTTGATGATTTAGATAAACTTATTAATGATATGTTTGATACTATGTATGAAGAGAACGGTATTGGATTAGCAGCAAATCAAATAGGTGTAGATTTGCAATTATTTATTGTAGATATTTCTGATATTGATGAAGAAGGTGAATCTATTCATGTATTCACCAATGCTGAAATTATCAATTCGGAAGGAGATTCGTGGCTAAATGAAGGTTGTTTATCGGTCCCAGATGTTCGTTTGGATGTAAAGAGACCAAGCATAGTTACTCTGAAATACCAAGATAGAAACGGAGATGCATTTACAAAAAAATTTGATGGACTTTTAGCTCGAGTTATACAGCATGAAGTAGACCATCTTAATGGAAATCTCATTATAGATCGCGTATCAAAAGCTGATAAAATTGGCATAGGTAAAGACTTAAAATCGATTAAAGAAAATTCATTAAGAACAATGGAATCCAGAAAGACTTCCGCTTTATAGTTTTTTTGATATACCATTTCCTATTGTTAGGTAAAAGATGAAGATTATTTTTATGGGCAATCCTAGCTTTGCCTGTCCATCACTTAGAGCTATTGCTAACTCAAGTCATGATTTAGTTGGTGTTATAAGCAATCCTCCAAAAAGAATGAAAAGATCGATGGCTCTTCATTATACACCCTTGGGTAAGCTTGCAAATGATCTTAATCAAAATTTATTTACAATAGATAATCTTTCCGATCCCAACGTAGAGTCTTGGATAAAAAAATTAAAACCAGATATTATTATCGTTGTTGCCTTTAAGTATTTACCGAATTCTATAATTAATATTCCAAAAATGGGAGCAATCAATCTGCATGCATCATTGCTGCCGAAATATAGAGGCGCAGCTCCAATCCAACATGCTATCATGAACAATGATAAAGTGACAGGAAATACAACTTTCTTTATTCAACCAAAAATTGATACTGGAAACATTATTCTACAGCACAAGATTCAAATTGATGATGATGATAATTTTGAAAGTCTTTCGGAAAAAATGTCTTTAAGCGGTGCAGATTTATTACTTAAATCCTTAGATAAAATTAATAGCCCTAGCTTTATATCATTAAAACAAGATAACCAAAAAGCAACTTTTGCTCCTAAAATTGATAAAGATAAGTGTAAGATTAATTGGAATGAATCAGCGCAAAAGATTCATTCAAAAGTAAAAGCGCTATGTCCCATACCTGGGGCATACGCATTATATAATAATAAAAGATTGAAAATATTTGATACTAGAATAGTCACAGATTCATCAATAGATATATCGGGTTCTATAAATCATATAAATAATCGAATATTAATATCATGCTCTGACTATAACCTTGAGTTGAAAAATGTTCAATACGAGGGAAAGAAAAGTATGTCAGCAATTGATTGGGCTAGAGGAATAAAGATTGATACTGGAAATAAATTTGACTAAAGAAAATAGCTCAAGACTCCATGCATTTAATATTATTTGGGAATTTGAGTCTTCAAAAAATCAACTAAAATCTATTAGGCGCAAATATTATAAACTAAATAATACTTCTATTGATGAGCGTAACCGATCAATGGTTTTAACCAATGAGGTAGTACGATGGCAGAGAAGAATAGATACATGGATTTCATTGTCCTTAGATAAGCCAATTAAGAAATTGCACCCTAAAGTTTTATGTATTTTACGTATGGGTTATTATGAATATGTAATGGATGACTCTGTGCCACCCCATGCGGCTGTAGACTCATGGGTAGAGCTATCAAAAAAGATTGTGAATAAAAAACTTTCTGGATTAATCAATGCCGTGCTTAGGAAGGCAAGTTATATTGATAAGCAAACCCCAATAAAAAATCAGAATATTGCTTCTTGGAGCTCATTTCCAGATTGGATGACAAGCAATTGGATTGATCGCTTTGGAGAAACAAAAACAAAAGAATTATTTAGTTATTTTAATAATAACCATGGGACAGATATAAGATTGAATATTCCAATTGATGAAATAAAGCAGAAACTCGCAAGTGAAAATATTAAATGGTCTTTTAGTCCAAATTCAAAAAATTTTATAAGAATTAAATCAGGACTTAGAAAGATATTATCAGATGAAATTCATATTAAGGGAAAAGTTTTCGTTCAAGATAGAGCAGCTGGTGCCGCTGTAGAGCTTCTAAATCCGCAGCCTGGTGAAACTGTTCTTGATGTGTGTGCAGCACCTGGTACAAAATCAATTTATATATTTCATAAAATGAACCAATCTGGCAATTTGTACTCTTCAGATATTAATTCATATCAAGTAAAAAAAGGTATACAACGCTGTAAAGAGTTAGGTCTATCTATTAATTGGAACATAATGGATGCAACAAAAGACAGCTTTCCATTAGCAGATAGAATATTAATTGACGTTCCTTGTACTGGCACTGGCGTTATAACTAGGAAGCCTGATATAAAATGGAGAAGGGAATCAGAAGATTCTGCAAAAATGTCTAATTATCAAAAAAAAATATTGTTCCACGTTTCAAAATTTATAAAAAAGGGTGGAGTTATAGTTTATTCTACCTGCTCCATGGAAATCCAAGAGAATTGGAATGTAATCGAGCCATTTCTTAAATTAAATTCAAATTTTAAACTAGAATCAATAGATAGCTTAGTTCCTGAAGAATGGATAAATAAAAATAATTGCCTTGAAACCTTTCCTCCACGTGATAAGGTTGATGGAATGTTTGCAGTAAAAATGAGAAAATGTTAAACAAAATAATTAATTTTACAATATCACTGATAATTTCATCATTGATTATATTTTTAATTTTTGATTGGCTAATTATGCCATTTTATATTCGAAAAGGTACTAGTGTAGTTGTTATGAATTTACAAGGAAAGAATATTGATCGCGCATTGAAAGAGTTGAAATCGGAAGGGTTCAAAGGTGAGGTATTTGACACTTTATATACTTCAAAAGTAGATCCAGAAACCGTAATTGATCAATACCCATTATCGGGAAGTAGAGTAAAAAGAGGAAGAACAATTAGATTAAAAATATCCAGACAGGAAAAAATGATTAACGTACCCAATCTTGTGGGACAGTCAAGAAGAAGCGCTGAAATCTCTCTTCAGCAATTAGGATTAAATATAGATACTATATATACAGAATACAACCCAGACTATCAAAGAGGTACAGTTGCTTGGCAGTTTCCTAAGTTTGGAGATCAAATAAAAAAAGGATATGGATTACAATTAACCGTCAGTATGGGTTTACCGCCAGATTTTTTTCAAGTACCGCAACTATTTGGGCTCAGCTTAAATAAAGCAAAAGAACAATTGATAAAATCAAAATTTCAACTTGGAAAGATTTCATATCAACAAAATGAAGATCTAGTTCCTTATACAGTATTAGATCAGTCAATAATTCCAGGAACAGTCCTTGATCAACCAGCAAAAATAGATTTAGTTGTTAGTATTCTTGATTTACAGGATATTTTTGATAAACTCCAAAACGAAAAATGATTTCAATTCATGAATATTATCGCAAAGCTACCCATCTTTTTAGTTTAATTATTCCTCTCATATATTGGTTTTTTATTCCAAATCAAATTCATGCTAGTCTATTAGTAATATTTTTTACTGCCCTTTTTATTTTTTTTGACACCTTTAGAAAAAGCTCTACACTAATCAAAAAATTATTTAAAGTCTTTTTTGATAAAATGCTCAGAGATCATGAAATAAAAGGAAAATATACAGGTGCAACATGGGTAATGATTGCTGCATCAATTACTATTATTTTTTTTTCAAAAAATATTGCTATCCTATCTTTGATTTTTCTTAGCATTGGTGACACTTTTGCAGGATTAATTGGAAGAGAATATGGAAAGATTAAAATGGGCAATAAAACCTTTGAAGGTTTTATTGCAGGATTAATTCCATGCGTTGCTGTTGCCTATTTTTACAACCCATTGCCATTTTATGTTTCAGGAATTGGCGCAATTACTGCAATGCTTCTTGAAACACTACCATTGCCACTTGATGACAATTTTAGAATTCCAATAGGTTCAGCATTAATCATGACAATTTTATTGGGCGCATACTGATGTCATTTCTATTTCCTTCTGTATTATGGGGCTTATTAGCATCACTTATACCATTGATAATCCATTTAGTTAGCCAACGAGCATCTACCACAATTGATTTTCCTTCAATTCAACATATTAAGGCTCTTGAAGGTGAGTCTATTAAAAAGCTACGAATTATTCAGTGGTTATTAATCCTTATTCGCACATTAATCATTATTTGTTTGGTATTAATGTGTTCTGGGCCAATTATGTTAAACAATTCAATATGGATTTCAAGCGCAAAAGAATCTATTGCGGTAATTATTATTGATAATTCTGCAAGCCTAGGTGTAAATAAAAATGGAAAGTCATTTTTTGAGAAAAATATATCAACTATACCAGCTATTGTTTCAGGATTAGAAGGAGTAACTAATTTACAGGTTTATCAGACCAATCCTCCAAAAATTATATTCAATGATTACGTGGAAGAAGGAACAGGGGTCGATTTACAAAGCTGGAAAGTTAATCAATCAATGGGAAATGATAATATTTGGTCTTTTGTTGATTCAGTGTTACAGAATATTGATACTCAATTTCCAAACAAAGAGTGTTATATTCTCAGCGATATTCCAGTAAACCCACCTTCCAGTTTTTCCAATAATTATAAAGGATGGCAATTTTATTTTTTTGAAAATGAAAAGTCATTTGATAATATTTCTATAAAAGAAATTTCAGCGGCCAATCAAATAAAATTACCTAATCATTTATTAAGGCTTAATTCAAAAATTGAAAATACTGGCAATATTGAAAAACGCAATGTTCCAATTGAGCTTTACCTAAATGATGATCGGATTGGGCAAATTATCTCTCATTTTAAACCAAATCGCACTAAGGACTTTTTATTTCAAGCTTATCCAGGAAAAAGTGGCGTAATTAAAGGAAGAGTTGAGATAAGTAAGGATGAGTTTGCTTACGATAATATTAAAACTTTTGAGCTAAGTATTCCAGAGCAAATATCCTGTAAAATCATCACTCCAAATATAAATAATTCATTTTTAATTAAGTCTGCTCTTGAATCTATTAGAGGTGAAACTAGTTTTATAGATATTGATTTAAAAGAAATGCCCACAATTGATATGCTATACTTAGATCAAACAGATATACTAATATTGCTTGATCCAAGCCTGCTGTCTTTAAAAGCAATTCAATCTTTAAAAGAATTTCTTCAAAAGGATGGAACGATAATTTGGTTTAGTGGCAATAATTACAGCTCATTAGAAGAAATAGCAATTTCTAATTTAAATTTACCTATCTTTGAAGAAATGATAAATATTGATGGTGAATCATTTTTTTCAGTTGAGATAATTGATAGAAAAAATCCTATTTTTGAAGAACTTAATTTGCGTAACCCTAATGTATCGCTTCCAAAAGTATTTAAATACAATCAAGTAAAGATTGGAAATTCTCAAAAATCAATTCTATCTTTAAATAACAATGATCCATTTCTGATAGAAATTCAATCAAATAATGGCCAAATATTATTTCTATCATCCCCTTTAGATTTAAATTGGAATAATTTTGGACTAAAGGGCTTATTAATTCCTCTAATTCATCGAGCGTTGATTTTAAGCGCTACGGATGAGTTTAATACAACACCGGTTCTTGTTGATGAAACAAAACTTATAAAAGTTCCAGGTGAATTAATAAATAAAAAATGGAAATTAATCACTCCAAGCCAAAATGAAATCATGATTATTCCAGATTATAAGAATGAACGTTTAGAGATAAAAAATACAAGTGAACTAGGTTCTTACAATCTTTATGTTGATAATGAATTTTACACAGCCTTCTCAACCAGCTTATCTGAATTCGAATATCCAAATATCAGAGCAGATCTCAATGAAGTTGTAATGCAATTTCAATCTAATAATGCGATAATTTTAATGGATGAAAATAATATTATTGAATCAATAAAATCTGAGCGCCATGGTACATCGCTTTGGAAATTCTTTTTGTTAATAGCTATCATATTATTTTTAACAGAATCATATATAAGTCGTCCAATTAGAGAACAAATTAAGCATTGATTGAAAAAAACAACCATAAGACATATAATGAAAATGCATTTCTTATTGGGGCTGTGCATAGCAATCTTAGCTCATCTAAAGTAAACGAGCATTTAAAAGAACTCGAGCTTTTAGCTCAAACGGCAGGAGCCAATGTCTTACACTATTTTGTACAAAAATTAAGCAAAATAAATCCATCATATTTTATTGGCCCTGGAAAAGCTAAACAGATCATAGAGCAGGCTAAAAGCTTGAATGTTTCATTGATTATTTTTGATGATGAGCTGAGCCCAGCCCAAATAAAAAATTTTTCCAATTTAAGTGAGGATGTCAAAGTTATAGATAGAAGTTCGCTGATATTAGAAATTTTTTCTCAACACGCTAAAACTAAAGAAGCAAAAACTCAGGTTGAATTAGCGCAACTTGAGTATTTGCTACCAAGACTAACGCGAGCATGGACGCATCTTGAGAGACAAATGGGAGGTATTGGAACTAGGGCAGGTGCAGGTGAAACACAAATTGAGGTAGATAGACGGCTTGTTCGAACAAGAATATCTAGCCTAAAAAAAGAACTAATAAAAATAGATCAAGAACGCGAAACTCAAAGGAAAAAGAGAAAAAATAAATACAAAGTTGCTTTAGCAGGATATACAAATGCAGGCAAATCCACATTAATGAAATCTCTTTCAGGATCAAATGTTCATATTCAAGATCAGCTTTTTGCAACTTTAGACACAACAATTCGCTCCGTATCTTTAGATAAAATACATAATATATTGCTAAGCGATACTGTTGGTTTTATACGAAAGCTACCGCACCATCTAGTAGCTAGCTTTAGAAGTACACTAAAAGAAGTTGTCGAATCTAACCTCATCTTGATTGTCCTAGACTCATCAAGTGATTATATATTAGATCATTACGAAACTATAGTTGAGGTATTAAAGGATATAGGGGCAAACAAAGATACAATTATTGTACTTAACAAAATTGATAAAATAACATCAAAATCTAAATTTACTTTTTTAAAAAATGCTTTTCCAGATGGTATTTTTATTTCTGCTATAGATCAACTAAGAATAGAATCATTAATAAATTCTATTATTGAGAAAATGGATAAAGATTATAGGACTATTGAAATAAAGTTGCCGTATGAAAAACCCAAAGAGATAGCCTTTTCACAACAAGGTGTAGATATTATTAAAAGAGATTATAATAATGACCATGTTTATTTAAAAATAAGAGGATCCTCTGAGCGAATAGACCAAATTCAACTTATGTTGAATAAATAAAAAAACCCCGAAAGATTCGGGGTTTTTTTTATTGCTACAGAATCGATTTCAAGGATCCGTATAAACACGGTAGAGCTCTCTGGCACTAGCAAACTTCCTTCATCCCAAATGGGAAAGGCCTGTTTTTTAGATTCAGAAGTTTGACTCTAGGATAAAAATTGAAGATCCTGAAATTCAAAGACTATAGCAATATTTTTAAATAACAAATAAAGTTTAAGTTTATATAAAATTAATTCAAAATAAATTGATTTAGGAATTTTTTAATTCGCCTTCTGAAGATGCAACTGCAACCGCAACACTTGCATCGCCAGTTACATTCGTTACAGTCCTTAGCATATCTAATATTCTATCAACACCTAAAATTAGAGCTATTCCAGCGCTTGGAACGGAAATAGCTTCCAGGATAATTACTAGCATAATTACTCCTGCCCCTGGTACAGCCGCGGTTCCAATTGATGCCAATACCGCTGTTAGAACTATGGTTAATTGTGCTCCAATAGTTAGGTCCATTCCTAGCGTTTGCGCTATAAAAACAGCAGCAACTGCTTGATAAAGAGCTGTGCCATCCATATTGATTGTAGCGCCTAAAGGCAATACAAATGAAGACACTTCTTCAGATACACCAAGCTCTTCTTCGCACCTTTCCATTGTTACAGGTAAAGTAGCCCCACTTGAGCTAGTTGAAAATGCTAAAACTTGTGCAGGAGCTAACCCACGATAGAATTTTTTTAAGCTCATTTTTGAAAACATTTTTAATACCATTGTATAGGTTATTAATGTTTGAAAGGTTAGTCCAATAATTACAGCTAACATATAAAAACCCAGTGCGCCTAGGAGCTCCAATACATTATTGATATTATTTCCTGCAATCGAAGTTATTGTATCTGCGATTAGGGCAAAAACCCCATAAGGAGCCAACAACATAATATTATCTACCAGTTTTATAACAAGCTCATTTATTCCTTCAAAAAAATCAAGGACAGGTTTAGCTTTTTGTTTACTTATTTGAATAAGTGCTATCCCAATAATAATTGCAACGAAAACTACTTGAAGCATATTGCGATTATTTGATGCAGAATTGAAAAAATTACTAGGAACCATATCAACAATTGGTTGTAATGCACTTCTTTCTTTTACTCCTTCAGCAGCTTCAACTCTTCCAGATACCGATGATTGATATGTTTCTTGAAGCTTTGCCTTCATTTCATCTGGAACAGTGGCTCCGGGTTGTAAAATATTTACAGAAAACAAACCAATTGTAACAGCTATAGCAGTGGTAGCTATATAAATGGAAATTGTTCTTCCGCCAATTCGTGAAAGCTTTTTTAGATCAGAAAGAGATGCGACCCCTGTAATCAGAGAAGAAAGAACTAGTGGGACAGCAATCAGTTTTAAGAGGTTAATAAAAATCTTTCCAAAAGGAGAAATCCAATTTGTAACAAAGCCACCCCACCCTTGTGTAGCAGCAATTACTCCAAATAAAAGACCAAGAATAAGGCCAATAATGATTTTCCAATGCAATTCTAACTTCATTTTTTTGTTTTCTATCTTAGTAAAATTATATAATTGATTTGATTAAAAAACTACAAACCACAATCAGTATATAAAAGATTAATATCATACTAATAATATATTTATCATTAGAATTAACTTTAAATAGTTTTAATTATTAATTTACCATTATCAATGATATACTTAATTACAATTCTGATTTACTTACTTGTTCTAGTTGGGCTAGGGCTTTATAAATCAAAAACAATTAAAACCCAATCTGATTTTGCTGTTGCCGGTAGAACGTTAACTCCGTGGGTTTTGGTTGGTACAATGCTTGCAACATGGATGGGAACGGGTTCAATTCTTGGAAATGCTGGTAAAGCTTATGAAACAGGATTAGCCGCACTGATTTTACCGCTTGGAGGTGTTTTAGGGGTAATTGTTTTAACGCAAATTGCTGGCAAGGTTAGAGCCTACGAAAAGTTTACGGTTCCTGAAATTTTAGGAGATAGGTTTGGCCCAACAGCAAGGAATCTTTCGGTTTTTGCGCTCGTCATTGCATATATGGTTATCGTTAGCTATCAGTACAATGCTGGCGGCGCAGTTATACATACGGTTTTAAAAGACGTAGTGCTTGACAGTTCCAACCAACCTCTGATCTCCATTGAAACTGGAACAATTATTGCAGCAATATTTATTATCTTTTATACTATGCTTGCTGGGCTTGTAAGCGTTGCATATACCGATGTAGCAAATGGCATAATCATTATTATATCGTTTATTATTGCAATCCCGATCTTTTTAGTTAAGGCAGGAGGATTGGAAGGTATGGCCATTTCCTTTGCTGAGATGGGTAAAGACAGTCATATGAATTTTTGGGGAGTTTATTCAACAATGGATATAATCAATTTTTGCCTTCCATCGTTTTTATTGATTATGGGTGATGCAAATATGTATCAAAGATTCTTTGCAAGTAAAGATGCGAAAGGTGCAAAATCAGCCACCAAAACTTTAATCATAGCTGTCGCAATTGCAGAATTAATGATTATTGTTGCTGCCTGGATCGCTTCAAGCATGATTCCAGATGCTGCAGTAGGAAAGTATGTATTAATTTATGCTTCTCATGAATTTCTACCTCCTTTGATTGGGGCAATCATGATGACAACAATCGTTGGTATCATTATCTCTACAGCAGATAGTTATTTATTGGTTCCAACGACAACACTTATGAGAGATATCTATCTTAATTATATTGATAAAAATGCCAATGAAAAAACAATTGTTCTATTGAGTAGAGCTCTTGTAGTTGTACTTGGAATAATCGCCTATATTGTTTCATTGGGATTTGCGAAGTCTGAAGGATTTTTTGAAAGAGCACTATACGCATATACTATCTATGGAGCAGCCATTACGCCAAGTCTGGTCGCTGCTCTTTTCTGGAAAGGCGCAACGAAAGAGGGCGCAATAACATCAATTCTTGTTGGAACCCTAACAACTCTCCTATGGAAAGAGTCAATTTTTATTAGAAAAATTGTCCCAGATGGTATTTATAATAATATGGATGAAGTGCTTCCAGCGATTGCGCTTTCAGTCTTTTCATTGGTGATTGTAAGTATCGTTACAAATAAAAATAAATCTAAGATCGCATTGAATTAACCTGAAACCTTTAAGTATCGTCTATAGTACTCAAAAGTTTTTTTAGTACCCTGCCAATTTTTTATTTCACCAACTAGTTCAATGTTTCCTTTAAATCGAGATGAAACCCCTTGGGCTACGTGACCAGTAATATATTCAATATTATCAATTTTCTCAGCCCTGCTTAGATAAACTTTCTTGAGCATCTTTGCATAACCATTTTTTTTGAAGTCTTCCATTATAATAAAAGCATAGGTATACAACGTATTCATTTTGCCAAAATTTTCTTCTGTTCTTACCCAGGGCTCTTGGTTAAGAGCTTCTAAGGGGATACCAATAATGTAGCCAATTATTTCATTTCTATATCGCGCAATAAAGGGTAAAGATTTAGGATGGTTAAAATATTTCTTTATGGTATTATCAGTTAACACAGCCCTTGAACCAAATTTATTTTCAAGAGATCTAGATATACTAATCAATTGACCAAAATCCTCTTTTCTAGTTTCTTTGAGAAATTCAATTTGAAAAACACCGCTTGATGCTACAATATTCGATGAAGACTGTTGA
>JAYZHP010000063.1:0-11873 GCA_036166415.1 Fidelibacterota bacterium
ACAAAAAGAGTTATTGAATGGTCATACCCAATGCAAATCACTTTCCATAAAGCAATTGATTATAGTAATAATTTTTTTGATGATATAGAGTCATTAATTAATTTAGGTGGAATTGATAGTATTCTCACATCAGGTAAAGCTTCAACTGCCCAAGCTGGATCAGGTATTATAAAGGACGTAATAAAAAATTATGGAGAGGATATTAAAATAATCTCAGCTGGTAAAATCACTGATAAAAATTTAAATAATATTCATAGGTTAATTAATGGAAAATATTATCATGGAAAAAATATTTTAGGTAATCTCTCCTGAATATTATTAGGAAGTTTCAATACGTGGAAAGAGAGGTTTGTGCTCTTTTATTCCATCGCCAACAGTCAAACCGCCCCATTGAATATTATGATCACTTACATTAAAAATATCAAGAATAGTTTGAGTTCTATTTGGCATTATTGGGGATAAAATTAAAGCAACGATACGCAAGGATTCCGCTGCAGTAAACAATACCCTTCCTGCAGTACTTAAATCTGTTTTAACTGTTTTCCATGGGGCTGTGATTTCAAGGTATTTATTTACTTTTCTGATAAATTGAAAAGTATGCTCAATTGCATCATTTATTTTCATCTCATCAAATAAATTTGATACAGAATCAATCGCTTCTTTAGCGCTTTCCTTAATCACCGCTCCATTTTCTGAAATATCTTCACCTTCTGGTAATTGTCCATTAAAAAATTTATTAATTAGATTTGTTACCCTACTTAATAAGTTGCCAAAATCATTTGCAAGGTCGCTATTGTAGCATTTTATAAAAGAATCCATGCTAAAATTGGAATCTTGACCAAGAACCATTTCCTTCATCAAATAGAACCTAACAGGATCAACGCCATAGGCTTCGATTAGTTCTAAAGGGTCAATAACATTACCTAGTGATTTACTCATCTTTGATTGATCGCTCAGCCACCATCCATGCGCAAAAATGCTTTTAGGTAATTTGATTCCTGCAGACATTAGTATTGTGGGCCAATAAACTGAATGAGTGGTTAATATATCTTTACCGATTAAGTGATAATTAACTGGCCAATAAGTATTATATTTTTGCTCATCAGTATTTAGCCCTATTGCTGATATATAATTAATAAGAGCGTCAAACCACACGTAGGTAACATAATCATTATCGAAAGGTATTTCAATACCCCAATTCAAACGAGATTTTGGACGCGAAATGCATAAATCTTCTAAAGGTGATTTTAAGAATCCAAGTACTTCATTTTTTCGATGTTTTGGTTGAATGAAATTGGGATTATCTTCAATATATTTTGTCAACTTATCTTGATATTTTGACATTTTAAAAAAATAATTTTTCTCTTTCAATTCTTTTATATCTCGAAAGTCTCCAGATTCAGCTTCTTTATCAGTAATAAATCGCTCTTCAGATACTGAATAAAGACCTTCATAACTATCTTCATATATATCTCCATTATCATAAACTTTTTGAAGAATAAGCTTTACAATATCTGAATGGCGTTTTTCTGTAGTGCGAATAAAATCATCATAGCTTATATGGAGCTTATCCCAAAGCTTTGCAAATCTTGGCGCCATTTCATCGCAATGCTGTTTAGGAGTTATCCCTCTTGACTCAGCAGCCTGTTGCACTTTTTGCCCATGCTCATCTAAACCAGTTAGGAAAAAAACATCCCTATCGTTGTTCCGATAGTGACGTGCTAATACATCCGCTAAAATTGTTGTATATGCATGTCCAATATGTGGCTTATCATTAACATAATAAATTGGAGTTGTTATATAAAATGGCTTCATATTATAACTTCAGGCTCTTTCCCTTTAAGTAGGGTTTGAAATGTTATCATCGTGTTTAGCATAAAAAGAGGCATATATAAATTACGTGACAAGGCTTCAATGGTATCCTCAAGCAGGATATTAATTGCAAGAATATTTGCATTGGGAAATTGGCTATTAAAACTTTCAAATGAATTAGAAAAATCATGGATCATCAAAGGTAGTTCTTCTCCGCATTTATATTTGTATGTAAGATTGATCCACATTTGAATCAAATTTATTCTAAAAATAAATTCTTGTGGCTTTCTATATGCCAACATTGAAAAATCATTGATTGAGCTACGCCACGAATCGTGTTCAAGTCTTATTAAATTATCTATTAAGCGTTGTGCCTCTTCCAAGGGCTCATCAATGCCTCTCGATAATAAATCTTTAGCTAAAAGCATATCACCATTTGATAAAATTGCTAATTGCATAGCCTTATTATTTTCAACCTTATTATTTTCAAGTAACTCTCTAATATTATCTAAAGATAACCTTGGAAAATCAATTTGTTGACATCTGCTTGTTATTGTGAGAGGTAACTTTGATTTATTGCTTGTTACTAAAATCAATGAGGTATTCATCGGCGGTTCTTCTAGTATCTTTAGTAATGCATTAGCTGATTCACTTGCTCCTTCAGATAAAAGATGTGCATCAAAAATAAGTACGATCTTTCTACCTACTGTTTGTGATTTTAAATAAATAGTTTTTCGTAAATATCTGATTGAGTCGATCGTTATTCTACGAGCGTTAGGCAATCTAATTTTATGGAAAGGATCTTTACTTTTAAGCTCTATAGAATTAATAATTAAATCAAAGTCATCTTTGCTTACATTTTTTAATGGATCAGATTCAGTTTTTGATTTTGTAGTGGTAGGAATTGGAAAAATTAGGTTCAAGTTTTCATGCTGTAATTTAGAAAATTTGTGACAAGATGTGCATGTATTACATGGTAAGGAATTCTTTATTTCACAATTAAGAAGCTTTGAAAATTCAATTGCTGTCCATTCTTTTCCGCTACCATTTGGACCAGAAAAAAGATAAGATGTACCAATTTTTTGATTGGATATAATTTTGCTTAGTCTATTCCAGATTACGGGTTGTAAATCTGTAATATTCATCTCTTTTTCAACCAACTCTCGGGGTTCAGCTTTTTCCCCTCACCCCAAATTTCAAAATGAAGCTGTGAGCCATTGATTGAGCCAGAGTCACCCATATATGCAATAACATCTCCACTGTTTACTTGACTATCTACATTAGTTTCAACATTTGTTACATGACTATAAACCGTATAAAACCCGCTTCCATGATCGATAATAATAGTTGTACCATATCCCCGTATAAAGGTTATAGTGGTTACCACACCGCCAAGGACGGTTTTTATTTCTGAGCCAGGTTTTCCCTTAATATCTATCCCTGGGTTCTCTGTTGTCGTTTTTAGTTTTGGGTTCCATTGTCTGCCAAATTTTGCTGAAATTCTTCCTTCAGCAGGCCATGCTAACTGTCCTTTTAATTTTGGAAACTCTTTTGACTGAAGAGCCATTTGCTGCTTACGAATCCTCTCTTCTCTTTCAATTCGTGCAATATCTTCTCTGATTTTATTAATAATTACTTCCAACTGATTCATTCCCGCCTGCTTTTCCGACAAATAATTTGTTAATTCTTTTTTACTCTTTCTAATCCGAGTTAGCTCGCGTTGCTCTTTTTTCTTCTTTGATCTTACTTGGGATAAGGTTTGCTCTCTTTCGCGTTTTAAATATCTCTTTTTTCTCAATGCAGACTCAAGGCTAAGTTTCTGCTTGCCAACTTCAATCAATAGTGATCGTATAGTATCATGAGTTTCTCTATCTATCTTTGATATTATTTTCAAATATTTAGAACGATAAATTGCCTGTCTCCATGAGGTTGAGCTAAGCACTCTCTCTAAATTTGAAATTTGACCCTTTTTATACATCGATGATAATCTTTTAGCATATAACTTTCGAAGTTCTTCTAGGTTATTTTCACTTTCATTAATTTTTCTTTCCATCCTTGAAATATCTGCTTGAAGAAGCTTCTCTTCTTTTGCTAGTTCTTTTAACAGTTTTTGGAGTAAGCCAATTTCTTCTGAAAGATTGCTTACTTTCCTTACAGATGATTTTTCTTTTTTATTCTCAGATTTAATACGTTTTTTTGTAGTCTCGATTTCATCTTTTAAAGATTGTATAGCGCTATTTTGCGCTTTTAACTCTCTTTCAAAATCTCTTTGTGATCTCTGAGAAAATGCTAAGCAAATAAATGCAATTGAAATGATAAAAATTCTAATAATCATTATACTCTAAAGTACCTAATTGCTTCAGGTAAGGTCAATTTGATTGTTATATTTACTTTACTTGTAGCTTTTGGCATCCTATGACTATAATCTAACTTCTAAATAAAGGAGTATAATTTGAAAAGCGCAAAATGGGAAAATATATTTAAGGGTTGGAATAACTCTGAAAGTGAGGCAGTTCATACTCTAAAAAAAGTGCCTGTATTCAAAAATCTTAATGATAAAGATTTTACGGAATTAGAAAAAATGATGCATCACAGAGATTTTACTTCTGGAGATTTTATTTTTAAAAATCGCGCTCCAGGTGAAGGAATGTATATTATTATGCGGGGTTCAATAAAAATCACTATTGGTACACGGTCAGGAAATGAAAATATTTTAGCTGAGTTAAGTCGAGGAGAATTTTTTGGAGAATTAGCTCTTTTTGATGATGAGCCGCGATCAGCAAATGCGATAGCCTTGGAGGGCTGTAAAATGCTAGGATTCTTTACTCAAGATCTGATGATCCTTCAAGAAAGAAATCCTGTTTTGGGACATAAAATCATGTTTAACCTTGGAGGGTTATTAGGAGAACGGTTAAGAAAAACAAATAAATTACTTATCAAAGAACAATCTAAATGATTGAAAAAGAATCAAATTATATTCAACAGATTTATAGAATTATCCTATTATTAATTGGATTGTGGTTTGTTAATCTGATATGGCCATATATATCAGATGTAATTTTAATGCTAGTTTTTGCTTTTCTATTTACTACAGTCCTTCTTTCTAGCGTTGATGCTTTTGAGAGAAAAATTGGAAATCGAAGTTTGTCTGTATTAGCTGTGGTTGCAATTTTGTTGGGAGCGATTTCTACATTTGTTGGTAGTTTTATATCACAAATTTCTCAACAAGCTCAGGAATTTTCTCAACGGGTTGACCAAAATACAATGGCAAAAGAATTTAAAATTCTTGGTGACAAGATTACTTCTGCCCTACCGTCATTCATGAAAAACGAACAATCTTCTTCTGATTATTTTGCGGATAAATTAACAGAGATAACGCAAGCTGTACTTGGATCGCTTGGTTCGCTAGTTAGTACCGTTGGAAATTTTATGTTTATAGCAGTAATGGTATTTATTTTCACAATTATACTTTTATCAGAATACAATGTCTTTAAAAAAGCGTTGGTGAATTCGATACCAAACAAATTTTTTGAAGTAGGGCTAAAGCTTATTTATAATATAGAAAAATCTGTATCTAGTTATCTTAGAGGTCAATTTCTTTCGGCAGCAAGTGTTGCTGGAATGTCAATAGCGGGTCTTGTTTTATTAAACTTCTTTGGAGCAAACCTTACTCTCGTAATTTTTATTGGAATTATTGCAGGGCTTGCAAACTTAATACCGTTAATTGGCCCATTCGTTGGAATGGTACCAGCTCTATTAATAGCCTTCATGAATAACCTAGGAAATGATGCTGCTACGGCTCATATGTTTTTAGGCACGATTCCTTCCCCGTTTTTTTCAATTGATATCATTTTCATGTTTTTAATTGTTCAGCAAATTGAGGGTAATCTTATTACCCCTGCTTTAGTTGGAAAAAGCGTTGGTCTTCATCCTATGCTTGTTATGATTGTTCTTCTTATTGGCGGCACATTACTTGGTCCTCTTGGAATGCTATTTGCTGTGCCTGCTACCGGAGTTATAAAAGTAATTTTAAAGGAAATAGCATTTGTAAGAAAAAATGCACATTTGCTATAACTAGTCTATTTTTCAATCCTAAATAATTTATAATTGGTGAAGGTAAGAGATACCTCCTCTCCATTTTCATAACTATAAATCCAGAGTTGATTTTCATTTTCCTTGCCACTTGAAATTACCTCAGATGGTTTACCCATAATATTTTCTACCTGAGAAATTGTCATTCCAACTAAAATAGGCTTAAGCTCAGACTTCTGTCGCTTTTCTTCTTGTAATTTGAAATCAATTCTTTGGCGTATTTCATATTCATCCCTTGATTTTAATTTTTGTTTAAGTTGATCTAATACGCGAATATTAGAAGGACTTAATGACCCTGTCAATCGTTGAGTTTCCTCTAAAGCATAAACAACAAACTTTAAAGAATTTAAATCATTTAATGAATCTGCTATAGTAAGTAAATCAGATGCAATCCGATGCTTGTGTGTTCCAATCTCAAATGCAAGACCGGGGTCAATTTTTTGCGCTGAATCAAAATACTTTAAGGCGCGATCATATAGACCAAGTTTATACAACTGCTCACCTTTTGACATAAAATTATATATTTTAAACCTATCGATATGATGCTTAAAACCGGGGTACCATGCAGATGCCATTATGACATGAGCAATAGCAGTGTCGCTTTCACCTGCATAAAGCCATTTCTCTGCTCGTTCAACTTCGCGATAAGTAATCTCTCTCAGTCTTTCGTTTATCACATCAGCTAATAATGTATCAGCAAGAGATTGAGCGCGAATATATTTTTCCACAGCTCTTAAAACCATGCCTCGCTGATCAAAGCTCATTCCTTGTTTCATAAGTTGATAAGGAATTTTCCTATCGCTTTCTACCGAAAGTTTTAAAGCTCTCTGAATATTTGCATGATTAGGGTTCTCATCAATGAATTCATTAAGATAGCGCTTTGCAGAAATATAATCTTTTGAATAGTAATAAGATTTTCCAATATCCCCTTTTGTTTGTTGACCACCAAAAAAAACTGAAGCTGTCGCATAAATACCTGCAGTTTGAATACTAAAACTATTAATTGGGGTTAAATCATTAGGGTCTCTGATTGTTTTTATAGATGTGCTTGAAAATTTAAAATCTAATCCAATTGAAAACCGATTAACCATTCCGCGATCTAAAATGTATCTAGCACCAAAAGTGAAAGATTGTGAGGGTCCATACCCAATTGGGGAGCTCTCTTTTTTATAGAATTGAGAAATTGCCATTCCATAAGTATAGCGATATGTTGTAAACCAGCTTTCAAACCATTGCAATATCAATGATTGACTCCAGCCAATTTCAAGCATACTTGCATTGAATTTCGCATCCTTCTTCCAAGATTCCTGAGATCCATTCCATTCGCTAGGTATTTTCGATGGCATAAGCAGTGAACTATATCTTAGATTAACTCCTGTATGCATATCTAGCCAACTATTTCCAAACCAATAATATGCAAGATTTGTTTTGAGCATGTCTAAATCTAATTGATGACCGATTCTTGATGAGAAATTGCCACCATCAAATGCTGTTAGTCCATCAGATTCATATGTCATCCAGCTGCTCCTCAAATTTCCCAACCCAAGAAAACCGCCGCCACTATTGTAGCCAAATCCATATCTGAGTTCGACTGGAATAAAATTTACGGGACGATGAAATTCTCTCCTTTTGAATATTCGATCAAAAATATATCCTTTTTCATAATCATTGGGGTCTATTTGATCTAATGAAAAAATTCGAAAAATAATTGATCTTATTCGACTAGAATCTTCTGGTGCAGTCTGCATTTTGGCAAGGGATACAGAGCACATCAATAGAGTTGAGAGAATAATTTTTTTCAGCATCGTTATTAATATATTAGGTGTATTTTAACAACCTAGCAAATATACGATTATTGTGATTGTTGTTTATACAACAATAACTATCTGTGAAACTTTTATTGAATATCTGGGTAAATACATATATTTCAACTAATCTATAATATGTTTAGAAAAAATATTTTATCAAAATACGTGGTTTTTTTAACCCTAATACAGGTGGTTTGTTCTCAGGATTTCAATATTGCTCGTATACATTATCCTGGAGGTGGTGATTGGTACGCCGATCCAAGCAGCTTACCTAATCTTCTTGGGTTTGTATCTAGTGAAACCAATATAAAGGTTGAGTCTAGTGAGTATAAAATCAAGTTGACTGATCAAGATCTATATAAACATACATACCTCTATATCACAGGTCATGGAAATATAAGATTTAATGATGAAGAAATAGGAGCGCTTAGAAAGCACCTTTTGAAAGGTGCTTTCCTTCATGCGGATGATAATTATGGTATGAACAACTCATTCAGGAGAGAGATGAGAAGAGTGTTCCCGAATAAAGAATGGGTGGAGCTACCTATTGATCACCCCATATTCAATTGTTATTATAAATTTCCAAATGGACTTCCTAAGATCCATGAGCACGATGGAAAACCTCCTCAAGGGCTAGGTTTATTTGAAGGAGATCGTTTGATAGTGTTTTATTCCTATGAATCAGACCTTGGTGATGGGTGGGAAGACTCCGAGGTACACAATAACCCAGAAGCTGTTAGAAAAACTGCATTACAGATGGGAGCAAATATCATCTGGTTCGCGTTAACTCAATAATGAATTATAGAACAATAACATCTGCTCTTAAAAGAGTTAGGGCATACATTTTAATTTCCGGTCTAAAATTGTTTCTTTGGAGGTTATATGCTTTTCTAATTGTTTTATTCTTATCAGTTATAATGATAGAAAATATTTTTTACCTAACTGCCTCTATGCGGAGATCTATATTATTTTCATCAAGTATAATTTTAGCAGTTAGCATTATTTCATATTTGATATATGCACTAATGGCTATGCAAAATTTGATTAAACGCTATCAATTGACTACCATAGCATTAATCATAGGGCGATTGGTCTATAAAAAAGAAGATATGCTTCTCAATGCTTACCAGCTTGAAAATACAAAAGAATTTTCGGGCTCATCAGAGCTTCAACAATCATTTATTTACAATGCAAAATCGCAGCTTAATAAATTTGATTATACTTTTCTATTATCGAATAATCATATAAATCGATGGAAAAAAATTACATTTAATATGCTCGCTATACTTCTTGTTTCAATCTCTATTTCCTGGAACCATTCTGTTTCTTCAATGTACAGATTAGCTCATACAAATACTGAATTTTCTCCACCGATTCCATTTAGGATAATAAGCACATCACAATATATTGGTATCTTGGGAGGAGAGGATGCTAAAGTGGAATTTTCGATATTTGGAAAAGATATTGATTCAATCTATGTTGAATTCAAACCATTGGCCTTCCAAGAAAATGAAGATAGTCTAATTATAAAAACTGCTTATAATCAAAATGGACTATTTCACGCTGAGCTAAATGATGTCTATCAAAATTACGACTATAGGGCATATGTACCTTCAGCCAAGTTTTGGCAACCATGGAAAGAAATTTCTTCATTAGGACATTCAATATATGTTACCGATAGGCCTTCAATTAGCGATTTAGCTATTACTGTAAATTCTCCGCAGTACACAGCGCTACCCCCTAGAACTCAAAAGGCAAATCAGTCAGAAATTGAAGCGCTATTAGGCTCAACAATTAACCTTAAACTGAGATCAAATAAAAAATTGGATCAGGCTAAGCTAATCCTTAATGATAAAGATTATTTGATGTCGACAAATAATAATAGGGGTACTTATAGCTTTAAAATGGAGGGTGATGGAAAATTTTTTATTTCTTTAAAAGATGAAAGGGGAATTGCGAATCGAAATCCTATTCCATTTCATTTAAAAACTGTAACCGATTTTCATCCGCGAATGACCATTCTTAAGCCAGCGCCAATAATTGAATTGGGTGGAGATCAATTGATTTCTATTTTAATGGATATAGAGGATGATTTTGGATTTTCTAAATTACAGCTAGCTTATGAAATTCATCGTCCTTCCTATATTAATGCAGAACCAAAAATATCTATGTTCAATATTGATATTCCCAACTTAGATAAAAACCAACAACAAATAGTAATGGATTGGGAAACCAAAGATATTGGATTTATGCCTGATGATGAAATTCATTTTCATTTTGAACTTTATGATAATGATCAAATCTCAGGTCCAAAAAAAGAACTGTCAAGCACATTCATAGCAAAAATTCCATCTTTAAATGATCTCTTTTTATCATATGAAAATCAGGAAGAAGAAATTATATCTAACGCTGAAGAGGAGCTTGCTTCAGTAATAAAACTAAAAGAAAAGATTAATGAAGCAAGGCTAGACCTTCTAAAAACTGATAAACCAGACTGGGAACAACAGCAAAAAACAAAAGAATCACTTGAGGCGATCGAAAATCAAATTGATAATTTTCAAAAATTAAATGAAAAACTTAGTTTGCTTAATAAGCAAGGAGAGAAACACGATTTATTCTCAAGCGAAATGATGGAGAAATTTAGAGACTTGCAAAAATTAGTTGAAGAAATTTTGCCATCGGAAATGTTCCAAGATATGGATTGGGTCAAAGAAGCGCTTGAAGAGCTTGACATTGAAGATATGATTAGTGCGCTAGAGAATATGTCAAATAATCTCAATCATATCGAACAAGAGCTGGATCGATTTCTTGATATTTTTCAACGTATCAAAGCTGAACAAAAGGTTGATGAGATTAAAAAACGTCTAGAGCAGCTAGTAGCTAATCAAGATAATATTGATCAACAAATTCGATCTACTAATAAACGAACAGATCCCTCTATGTTTAAAAGGCTCAGTCGGGAGCAAAAAATTAATGAAAAAGAATTTGATAAAATCTTGAATCAAATGAATAAATCTATAAGTGATATTAAAAAATTTAGTAGAAAAACCGCCCAAGGGATTGAAAATCTTTCAGAAAGCAAAGATGCTAAATTATCAAAAAAATATTTACGCGAAACAATCAATAATTTAGATCGCCAGCAACCATATCAAGCTATGGATGCTAGCTATTCAGGCCTTCAATCAATGCAATCAATGCAATCTTCGATGAATGATATATTTTCGGATTTTCAAAAAGAGACTACAAGAGAAATGGCAAAAAAATTCCGCGGAATATTAAGAGATATACTTTCTATTTCTAAATCACAAGAATTACTCAAGACAGATACAGAAGATATTCCAAAAAATTCTCCCCGCCAAAGCTCTTTGGCAAATCAACAACAAATTTTACAGGATCAACTTATTCAAACAATGAAGAAAACTATGGGGCTGTCTAAAGAAACATTTCTCGTTACTACTGAAATGGGTCAAAAGCTTGGACAGGCAAACGCGCAAATGGGTGCCTCAAAAACAAAGCTGGCTGAACGAAATAGTAAGGGATCAATAAATAACCAAAATCAAGCGATGGTAGCTCTTAATGAAAGTGCAAAATCCATTATTAAAACAATAAATAAGATGCAGGATGATGGCTCAGCTAGTGGTTATGAAGAATTTTTAAAGCAAATGGAGAATATGTCCAATCAGCAAAAAAGTGTTAATGATCAAGGAATGCAACTTGCGCTAGGGCAAATGTCATCCGCAATGAAAGAGTCCATCATTAAAAGAATGCTTGGTAAACAACGTGATATTCAAAATTCATTAAAACAAGCTATGAAAAAGCTAGACGAATCTGGTAATCAAGGATTAGGTGATTTAGATGGAATTGCACAAGAGATTGATAAAGTTATAAATGAACTAGGCCAAAATAGATATAATCGCAATACAATGGATCGACAACAGCAAATATTAAGCCGGATGCTTAATAGTCAAAAATCAATGGCTCAGCGCGGAGTTAAAGATAAACGAAAATCTAAAACTGCAACTCAAATAGTAAGCAATGCCCCATCGGGCCTTCCTACTGATCTAGGGCAACGACAATCAGTGCTTATGGAAGCAATGGATCAAGCATTAAGCGCTGGTTATTCTCGTGAATATCAAAGCATGATTCGACGATACTTTAATT
>JAYZHP010000064.1:0-3066 GCA_036166415.1 Fidelibacterota bacterium
CAGCATGGCGGTAGCATTAGCTAGAGAAGGTGGTATTGGAATAATTCATAAGAATTTATCAATCGATGATCAGGCATTGATGGTTGACCGCGTTAAGCGTTATGAAAGTGGAATGATTGTGAACCCAGTAACTCTTTCTAGCGACAAAACAATCAAGGATGCAAAAGATGTAATGTCAATGTATAAAATTAGTGGCTTACCTGTTGTGGAAAACGAAAAACTAATTGGTATTATTACCAATAGAGATATTCGCTTTGAAACAGATGAATCTCTTCCCGTAACTGATCGCATGACCACTGAGAAACTAGTAACTGTTCAACAGGGAACAACGCTTGATCAAGCAAAAAAAGTACTGCAAGAGCATCGAATAGAAAAGTTGCTTGTTGTTGATAAAGAAGGCAGTTTGGCCGGCCTAATTACCGTTAAAGATATACAAAAGAAAGAAGATTTCCCTAACGCATGTAAAGATAAGAATGGAAGGCTTAGGGTAGGTGCTGCTTTAAGCGTTACAACAGATTTTTTGGAAAGAGCCCAAGAATTATACTCTAAGGAAGTAGATGTAATTGTTGTAGATACAGCCCATGGTCATTCTGCGGGAGTGTTAAAACAAATAAAAAAAATAAAGAAATCCATGCTAGGTATTCAGATTATCGGTGGAAACGTTGCAACTGCGGATGGGGCTAAAGCATTAATTGATAGTGGCGCTAATTGTGTTAAAGTTGGAATTGGCGCTGGTGCAAGCTGTACAACCAGAATTGTAGCAGGAATTGGTGTCCCGCAGTTAACTGCCGTCATGGATTGTGTTGATGAAGCAAGAAAGAGCAATATTCCTGTAATTGCTGATGGCGGGATTAGATATAGTGGAGACATTGCAAAAGCTATAGCCGCTGGCGCTAATACAGTTATGCTTGGAAGTATTCTTGCGGGTATGGATGAAAGTCCAGGTGAATTCATACTGTTTGAAGGTCGTCAATATAAATCATACAGAGGAATGGGTTCATTGGGAGCTATGCAAGATGGTGATGGTGCTCGATATTTTCAAAACGATACCGAAGATAAAAAACTTGTTCCCGAGGGTATTGAAGGGATAGTTCCATATAGAGGAAGCGTAAAAAATACCATCCATCAGCTAATGGGAGGTCTAAGATCTTCCATGGGTTATTGTGGAGGAGAAAATATTGTAGAGTTTCAGAAAAAAGCTGAATTTATCCAATCAACACAGGCAGGGGTTAGAGAAAGTCATCCCCATGAAGTTAAAATAACCAAAGAGGCTCCCAACTATCAGATTTCAGATACTAAATAGTATTATTTAGAAAGGGAATTTAAGTGGCGTGTAATTTGAGATTTTCTTCTTGCGGCAGTATTCTTTTTTAAATGACCTTTGCTAACCATTTTGTCGATTACGCTCACCGCATTCTTATAAGGGACTTCTGCCTTTGAAAAATCATCTGATTTCAAAACTTTTTTAATAGCTGTCCTCATATCTGAAAACTTAGCACTATTAATTGCACCGCGTTTTTTATCTTGACGCTCTCTTTTAATCTGCTGAGGATGTCTATCCATCGTATTCCTTTAAATATTATAAATATAAAAGGCGAAATTATCTTATATTTAGACATAAGGCAAAAAGAAAAATATAATATTTTCTTAAAGTCTGATGAATCTTGTGATAATCATCACAGAAACATTCATAAATAACTAATAAATTATCTCATTTAGACTGTTCAATTATTTATATTTATAGTATTTTCTACTATGAGTACAGCTCAACATCTTAGAAATGTTCCTATCTTTTCTGATTTAAAAGATGCCGACTTAAACATCATTTCTGATAAAATGGTTTCACGCACCTATGATAAAGGGCAAATGATACTCCTTGAAGAAAGTCAAGGTGAAACCTTTTTTATTATTATAACTGGAGCAGTCAAAGTTACTCGTCTAAGCGATGATGGCAGAGAAGTTATTTTAGCAATGCTTGGGGAAAGTGATTTTTTTGGCGAAATGTCATTGCTCGATGGAGAAGGTAGATCTGCAAATATTGTTGCTAATGAAGAGGCTGAGGTATTGACTCTTTCGCGTAGTGACTTTTTAGATTGTTTAGAAACATATCCAAAAATTGCAATTGCGCTTTTAGAAGAACTAGCTATACGCTTAAGAAAAAGCGATCAGCATATTGAGAGCTTGTCATTGAGCGACTCTGAGCATCGAATCGCTATTACATTAATAAGATTTGCTCAAGAACTTGGGACAATCAAGCAAGGTGATGTAAGAATTAAGAATCTACCATTTCAACAGGATATTGCAAATATGGCTGGCACATCAAGGGAGACTGTATCTCGAACTCTCAAACTTTTAGAAGAAAAAAATCTTGTTCAAAAAGATGGAAAAGACCTTATTATTTATAAATTTGACGAATTCCGTCAACTTTTTTCCTAATCAGTTAAATCTAGTTAATGGCTAAACATACCTTAAATGATGTTTTTGACCTCATTTTAAACAATGACCATCGTACAATATCTAAAGTTATTTCTCAGGTAGAGTTTGATTTAGATATAAATAATGAGCTGCATAGCAAACTATATCCCCATACCAAGAATTGTATTAAAATTGGTATAACAGGCCCGCCTGGTTCTGGAAAAAGCACATTAACGGACAAACTAATTGATAAATATCTTTGCGATAATAAAAGCGTTGGCGTTATTGCTGTAGATCCATCAAGTCCATTTTCAGGTGGCGCTTTGCTTGGAGATAGGGTTAGAATGAATAATTATTTATGGAATGACAATGTATTCATACGAAGCATGGGTACTCAAGGAAACCTAGGTGGTCTAAATAATAAAGCCCAAGAAGCAGCTGATATCTTAGCTGCTAGTGGCAAAGATATTGTTATTTATGAAACGGTTGGCGTTGGCCAGGGAGAGCATGACATTTCTAAAGCAGCAGATTTGACAATAGTAATATTAGTCCCTGAATCTGGCGATGATGTTCAATTGATGAAAGCTGGATTGATTGAGGTTGCTGATTTATTTGTTGTAAATAAATCCGATAGAGATGGATCTGATAGAT
>JAYZHP010000065.1:0-12238 GCA_036166415.1 Fidelibacterota bacterium
TGCCCAAGTGATCGATTTTTTTAAGTTCATAAAACTCTCCACTTTTTTTCTTAGCATCATCAGCCGCCCTAGAAGGAGACTTGGATACCTGTTTTAAATTCGCGAGGAACACCAAACAGATCGAAACCGTGGTCATTCAACCAGTGGTTACGATTTGCTAGGTTAACTTTCCTGTACATTTCTACATACTCAGGTCCACGCCCCTCAATAATTAATGAGCTTAGATCTGGATCATTCAAGAAACCATCATCATATGCGTCACCGGTACGGTTATACACGTTGATGATATGCTTGGTATTAAGCAGATTTGTAATGGTTGCATAAACCTTCACATTTGCTACACCAGGGACTGCGAATGTTTTTTCCAGTCCAAGATCTAAATTGAAGTAAGATGGTGTGGTTGATGAGTTAATCGCTTCAACAGGAGCACGGTTACGTGGGTCATTATCTGAAAGTAATGCACCTTCACCTGCGTCACGCTGACCCATTGAACCATCAGATAATGTATAAGGGTGACCGCTATTATAAGAAGCGATCATATTCATACCTAGGTTATCTGTTATCACGTTACCAGTGCGACCAGTTCTAAAGTCTAGAACAGCGCTTGCCTGGTGGCGTTGGTCATAACGGGTTGCGTTAATCATCGTTGACTTACCCCAACCAATTGTACCTAATGTTGGGTAAGAGTTCAATCCACGAACATCTTGGAAAACGTAGTTGGCGAATAACTGGAAGTTATTTACGCGGGCTGTCTTAAAGTCAACCTCAACACCAATTACATTTGAAAAGTCAGTATTTGTATAAACGGTCATGTCTCTAGCACCGTAGATATTTTCTCCAAGTGGTTGATATACATCGCGACTGACTTGATCTTCAGGGTTACGAGTGAACACTGTAAGGTCAATAGACGCAACATCACCGATTAGAGTACCATAACCAACTTCAAACTTTGTTTCTCTGGTTGGTAATAGACCCCATGATGACCAGCCGCTTGCACGACTACGATAGAGACGATTCATTGGAGCCATTTGAACATATTTTCCATAGTTCAAATGGAATGTTGCCTGATCGGAAATTGGGAAACCTAAACCAAGTCTTGGTAAGATATAGGTTTGGGTTGGCATTTCTTTATATCCGTACTGAGGATGAAATGGATCCACAATTTCATAATTACGATCGATTGGCGGATTATCAAAATCCTTCAGATCAAGATTTGCCTGGTTGATTGCTTCGTAGCGTAATCCAGCATTCACAATCAAGTCACCAGCTTCGAACTTGTCATTTACATACATAGAGAAGTTCCAAGGGTTACGAGGCTTATCATATTCATTTTTTGTTGGATTTGCATCCCAGGCATTGCCTAGTGGGTCATATCCAATAAAATAAGAAAGACGCGCTTCAGTTACTTCAGTATACGCTCTTTGAGATTGCGCAACCACAGCATCATAAAGCGTGGAGTCTAGACCGATCTTAGAATTCAATGAATTAATTCCAGAGTAGCTATAACGCTGATAGGAATAATTCATGTAATCACCACCAACTTTAATTTCATGCTCACCCATCTGTGTCACAAATTCAGCATCGAAGCCAAAGTAACCATCACGGCCTTTGCTGTAACCACCGCGACGACCACCGTCACGCTGGAAGCGGAAACCATTAATGTTATAATTAGATGGCTCAACATAGCGATAGCCACTAGCAAATGAATCTGAACCAGGAGTACCAAAGTGGTTTGCCCAGTTAGAGTCCACAGCAGCAACCGCATCACGGTCACCCCATGCTAGCCAATCTTTAAGTTCGCTATTTTCACCTAATGAAAAATCAGCGACCCTACCATCAGCGGTAGTAACCTTTCCTTTTTCTTTGAACCCTTTATCATAGGTCTCATAAAAACGACCCATCATTCTAAAGTTAGTACGAATATAGGTATTCGTGCTTAAGAAGTAGGTTGCTTTTAAATTAATAAGGTGGTTACGCGTTGTGGTCTCATGTCTACGAGTATTAAACATACTCTGAATAGGAAGACCAGCGCTTTGATAGGTATCTGTTGTAAATGTACCAGCCAAACGAAGAACCAATGGGTTCAGGTCATATTGAAGGGTACCATTAAAAGACATATCTTTGGAAGTATTATCAAAAGCATAGTGTTTATTCTGCCCAGACATCACGTCACCTGCGTCAGCAGTTGGATCATAAACACCATCATGATTAGCACCATCTTTAAAGGCATAGTTGCCATTTGTATGATCTAAAACTACATAATCATGAGATGCTGTTAATCCACCAATTTTATCTGCAATTGGTGCTCCGCCCGCAATTGTGAAAGGGGTAAACCATCTACTTTGATTCTTATAGTTATCAGTGGATGTCATTCTGAGTGCACCAAAATAACGAATTTTATCACCGATTGGACCTTGTACAGTAAAGGTCATGTCTTGATCGCCTGTTACTTCCCATGGTTTATTAGCAGCATCACCATTCATGCCTTCAATAAGCACAGAGGCAGCAAACTTGCTTCCACCGGTTTTTAATGACTGCTGAACCATACCTGCATTGGCGCGTCCTACACTGGCATCAAAACCACCAGTTTGAACCGCGATCGCTTCTAGCGCTTCTGGAATTGCATTAGATACAACTTTTCCTCCAGCACCGCTCATAGAAGCACCTTCAAGAGTATAACCAATTTCTTCAGAACGGCTACCACGTACGTGCAATCCGTCATGCATTTGAACCACACCAGCTTGACTTGCAACCATTGAGGTCACATTTCTGACAGCATAGTTATCCACTGCTTCTGAGTCCATTGTTCTTTGAACATTTGTTGCGGTAATCTCAATCAAAGGTTTCTCTGCTGTAACTTCAACAGTTTCTCCTTCCACTGCAGCAACTGCAAGCTCAAAGTTTTGAAGTGTTGTTAGACCAATGGTAACACGAACATTTGAAACTACTTGGGTTTGATAACCAATGTAGTTCACCTGCATCGTATAAATACCAGGTTGGACGTCAAATATGTAATACGTTCCGTCTTCGCCAGTTGCGGCACCACTAGATGTTCCCTGAAGAACAACGTTTGCTCCAACCAAAGGTTGGCCATCAGACGTAACGGTACCACTAAGTTTTCCAGTCAAGTTCTGCGCAAACAGACCTGCTGAAAAAATAGTAGCTAAGAACAAGATTGTGAGTTTTTTCATTATTTTACTCCACTTAACTGTTACTTTATTTTAAAAAAAAATTCTCCTGAGGTAGGTGAGAAATATGTACCAAATACGCTAGACGTATTGATATCACACTTACCTCTACTTGAGAACCTAATAGTTTTTTTTAATATTGTACAGCTTTTTTTTTAAAAAATTTATATAGCGTTTATTACCCCTTAATATGGGTATTTATCGACGAGGTAACCGCTTTGTTGGTAAAAATTGACTAGAAAAAATAATAAAAAAAAATGAATAATTTTGATGCTAATTCAAAATCGTGACAAGCATCCAACCAGCCATAGCGATCATTATGAAATTTTCAATCAAAGTTGCCTTCGTTAATGGTAGCTTGAGTGCGGTACCAATGCATGCACATTCTGCGGGTTGTTTGTCTCTTAATTTTATTAAAACTCCATAGGTTGTGATGCCTAACAATAGCACAGTTAAAACCAATGATAACAATACGTATTGCTGTAAAAGAAAATTAATTCCTAAACATAGCTCAAAAAAAGGATAGACCCACCCGTATATTGGTAGATTACGTGCAAGGGGATCATACTTTGAAAATGCAGATGGGAAATTGCGATAATCAATGAATTTAAATAGACTAAATACTATAAAAAATAGCCCCATATACCCCATCATGAAATTTGACAAATTCAACGATACCCTGTTTAATAATATAGACCCAATAAAAATATAACTTAATATAATAAACAACGGTATAAGCGCTCGCCATGCGTTGTCTTTTTTATCAATCTGGTTGATCGATTTTGCTTGATCGATTTTGCTTGCGGAATATCCGCTCATTTCAATTGCAGATATAATCAAGTCAATATCAGGATTCCCACCAATCTGAGCAATGCCGGAATCGAGATCGATCTTGATTTGACCTGCATTGTTCACATCGCTTATGGCCTGTTGAATTGTTTCTACGCAAGCGGCACAATGCATCCCGTTAATTTGTATTAATATCAATGAATAATTTTCTTAGTTGTTGGCAGAATACATTATAATTTTAATACTATATGATTACACCAAACATACAATCATTTAATAATTATTAATTAATAATTTTGATGAAAAAAGCATTCATAACTGGCGGGTCGGGACATGTTGGTTCTAATCTAGTGCGCAAGTTGCTCAAGCAAGGTTGGTGCGTGCGTTGTTTAGTCCATAAAGATATTCGTGGGCTTGAGGGGTTAGATGTGGAATTGGTTAATGGTGACCTATTGGATTCTAATTTTTTAGCTCAACAAATGCAGGGATGCTATGCTGTTTTTCATGTTGCCGCAAATGTTGCTGTTGAAAATATTGATATAGAATTAATGGAAAAAATAAACATTGATGGGACAAAAGCAATGTGCAGAGCAGCGCTCAAAGCCAATATTGATCGTTTTATTCATTTTTCTAGTATTCATGCCTTTGAACAAAAACCATTATTTGAAATTTTAACTGAGGATAGGCCTTTGGTAAGTGGGGTAAATTCTGCGCCATATGATCGCACCAAAGCAAGCGCAGAGCTTGTAGTAAAAAAGGCTTATAATGAGGGTTTAAAAACCATCATTATTAACCCTACCGGTATTATAGGGCCATATGACTATAAACCAAGCAGAATGGGACAGGTTGTGTTGAATATCATGAATCAAAAAATGTTATTTACAATTAATGCTGGATTCAATTGGGTAGATGTGAGAGATGTATGCGATGCTGCAATCAAGAGCGTAGATGTGGGTCATTATGGTCAAAGCTATATTCTACCTGGCAGGTGGGCTTCCTTCGAAGAATTAGCTGGTATAATCTCTGGTATAATTGGCAAAAATACTAGGTGGATTACACTACCATTCTGGGTAGCATATTGTTTTTTACCATTCGCCTATCTTAGTGCAAAACTGAGCGGCAAACGGCCATCCTTTAGCAAAGGAAGCTTGCATGCGCTTGCTGTTCAGGCAAAAAAAGTGTCCCTAGATCAAGCACAAATCAAACTTAATTATCAACCAAGACCGCTCGAAGAAACATTAAAAGACACAGTCGATTGGATGAATAATCATGTTAATTGATCAATGGCAGTATGAACTAACAATTTGGATCTGGTCAGCATTGGCCTGTTGTGCATTTATATTATTGATGTTTGTTCGGGCGCCTTATGGGCGCCATGAGCGACCAGGATGGGGAGCTAAAATTCCTGCCCGCTCTGGTTGGATTATTATGGAATCACCTTCAATTATTGTAATAACTGTTTTTTTTGGAATTGCCGTTTCTCAATGGAATTACATAGACCCTATTGGGGTCATTTTTTATGTTATTTGGATAGCTCACTATATACATAGGACTATAATTTGGCCTTTTAGGGCCCGAATAAAAGGAAAAAGTATGCCGATCAGCATCGCCCTATTTGCTCTTTTATTTAATGGGGTCAATTCATGGATTAATGCCGAATGGATATTCAGCTTACATTACCCCTACCCTATTAGCTGGTTGTATAGCCCACAATTTATTACTGGTTTGGTGCTCTATATCATTGGAATGGGAATCAATATTTCTTCGGATAATAGATTGTTTGAGCTTAGAAACCATGGAGATAAAGACTATAAAATTCCCCGCGGCGGGTTGTTTGAATGGGTGTCGTGTCCAAACTATTTTGGAGAAATATTAGAGTGGTTAGGATGGGCAATAGCCACTTGGTCTCTCGCAGGTCTTTCATTCGCTTTATGGGTGATCGCAAACCTTGCCCCAAGAGCCCGCTCTAATCATCAATGGTATAAAGAAAATTTTAGTGATTACCCAAAAAACAGGAAAAAATTAATTCCAGGTATTTGGTGATTTTAAATTGAATAATAACATCAAAAGTTATTGACTTGGATTAACATTGGTATGTAGTATTTATTACACGCGTATATACTAAATTAAATCAGGAGAACTATATGCAAAAAGGTAGTGTAAATAAAGTGGTGCTAGTTGGACATTTGGGTGGCGACCCAGAAACACGGTTCACGCCATCAGGTGCGGCCGTAGCTAATTTCAATCTAGCGACAAATGAATCATGGAGAGATGCAAACGGAGATATTCAAGACAAAACAGAATGGCATCGATGTGTAATGTTTGGTAAATCTGCTGAGATGGCAGGTGACTTATTAAAAAAGGGCCAATTAGTGTTTACTGAGGGTAAGCTGCAAACAAGAAATTGGGAAGACAAAGATGGGATAAAGCGCTATACAACCGAAGTCGTATGTGAAATGTTTACCATGCTTGGAAGAAAGATGGATTCTGAAAATAATCAATCAACAAACCACGCTAATGATTCACAAGCAAGTAGCGAAAATAAAGCTGATGATGAGGATTTGCCGTTCTAGAACAATGTGCTTTTTTACTGGGCTATTATTTAATTAGCCCCATCAACTTATAATAATCAACTATGAATATCGATAAATTACAGAAAGATATTGGCGATTTCTGGGACTCTGAAATCATACCAACTCTTACTGATTACATTAAGATACCGAACAAGTCTCCTGCCTTTGACCCTAATTGGGAAGAAAATGGACACATGAACTCTGTATTGCGCTTAGCGCAAAAATGGATTGATAAGCATAAGCCATCAAACAGTACTGTTCACATTGAAAAAGCGGATAGTAGAACACCTTTGATCTTAATTGAAATTCCAGGAGAAAGAGATGGTAATGTGTTAATGTATGGCCATTTAGATAAACAACCAGAAATGGAAGGCTGGAGAGATGGGTTGGGGCCTTGGACCCCTGTCCTTGAAAATGAAAAGCTTTATGGGCGCGGAGGCGCGGATGATGGGTATGCTTTATTTGCATCCATAGGATCAATTCAAGCATTGAAGGACCAAGGCGTCAAACTCCCAAGAATAGTTGTATTGATTGAATTTTGTGAAGAAAGCGGCTCACCAGATCTTCCTTACTATATGGAGAGCTGTAGTTCAATTATAGGTGATGTTGATTTGGTTGTTTGTCTGGATTCTGGCGCCGGAAACTATGATCAGTTTTGGACAACCGTATCGCTTCGCGGAATGATTTCATGTAATCTCAAAGTAGAGGTATTAAATGAAGGTGTGCACTCAGGAAGTGCTAGCGGTGTTGTTCCTTCATCATTTCGATTAATCCGCCAACTAATTTCAAGATTGGAAAATGAAATATCCGGTGAAATTAAACTATCAGAACTAAATTGCAAAGTTCCTGAACATCGGATGCTAGAGGCTGAAAAAATGGTTGAGGCCCTTAATGGGAATATGGAATCCTTCCCTTGGCATAATGAAACATCTCCAATGGTCACCAATAGCGTAAAAAGCCTGATTGGGCGCACCTGGAAACCTACTTTATCTATTGTTGGAGCTGGGGGTATTCCTTCGATCAAAGATGGTGGAAATGTTTTGCGTCCATTTACAGAGCTTAAATTATCGTTTCGTTTGCCACCAACCATTGATAGCACATTAGCTATGAATGCAGTGACTAAAGCTCTTAGCGCTGATCCTCCAAATAATGCTACCATATCAATTGATTGGGATGAACCTGCCAATGGATGGAGTGCCCCAAAGCTTTCAAGCTGGCTTGACAATGCCATAGAAGAAGCCTCTCAGGCATTTTATAACAAACCTGCTATGGCAATGGGTGAAGGCGGTACAATACCCTTCATGGCAATGCTTGGTGATCAATTTCCAAGCGCTCAATTTGTAATAACTGGGGTTCTCGGGCCCAATTCAAATGCACATGGGCCGAATGAGTTTATTCATATTCCATTTGCCAAAAAATTAAGTGCGTGCGTTGCTTTTATTTTGAACCGATTCCCATCTTGACATCTACAGAAAAACTAGATCAATTTAAACCGCGTCCCTATTGGGTTCGTTACTGTGTACACTATTTTGCCCTGTTTCTTGGAAGCATTTTTACCAAAACGTCAATATCTGGTAAGCATAATCTTCCGGAAAAAGGCCCATATATCCTGGCGGCAAATCATTTTAATATTTTTGACCCTCCCTTTGTGATTTATGCCATTCAAAAACCGATTAGCTTTTTAGCTGCAAGTGATACAGATTTCTCGTTTATCGAATATTTGGCTCTTTGGATATATGGGTTTATACCAACAAATAGGTCTAAACTCAATCCATCGACAATTAAAATGTCAAAAAAAGTACTAAGAGAAAATGATATATTGGGGATTTTTCCTGAAGGGGATACAGAACACGATAAATTAAGGCAACCTAAATCGGGCGTGGTATATTTATCCGCTTCTGCCGCTGCGCCAATAATACCAATTGGTGTATATGGTTTAGATAAAAGTTTGTGGTATTATTTATTTAAAGGTGTGAGGCCAAAAATTACAATTAATATTGGTAAATCATTTGGCCCATATAAACTACCTAAAAATAAAGAAGAGCGTGAAGATGAATTAGTTAAAATTGGAGATGATGTTATGTGTAGACTTGCAGCGCTACTTCCAAGTGAGGCCCATGGTGCTTATGCAAATAATCCAAACATAAAAATTTATAAGAAAGAAAATGAATAATAGTAATTGCAAACCTAACTTTTACTATTATTTCAAATAAAATATGCTAATAAATATATTAATTCTCCCTTTCCTGTTTTTATATGAAGACCCGGTATTGGATTCCATATATGATCAAGCCATCAAAAAAGGGCTTTCTGATAAATATCTTCAACAAGCGTTCGATAAAAAACACATTGTAGTCCATAATAAAATCCCGGATTTTTTTGCTCGTCCGTATGAAAAGAAGTCTTGGGAAGTATACAAAAAAATTTTTGTAACTGAAAAAAGGATTGGTGCTGGTGTAAAATTTTATAAAAATAATGAACATATACTTAACAAAGCAGCGGTGGACCCTTTTATTGTTCTTAGTATTATTGGTATAGAAAGTAATTATGGACTAAATAAGGGTAAATATTCTGTCTTTAGTGCGCTTTATACCCAAATACTCAAAATGCCAAAGCGTTCAAAATGGGCAAAAAAAGAACTTGTTGATTTTTTAGTGCTCTGCTATGAAGATAATATTCCACCCCATTCAATTAAAGGATCGTACGCTGGGGCATTTGGATATGGTCAATTTATTCCATCTAGTTTTATTTCTTATGCAGTGGATGGCAATAATGATGGTAAGCGCAAACCATATGATTGGGAAGATGTAATTGCTAGTATATCGAATTATTTAATCAAAAATGGGTACCCGAAATCTCAAACAAATGATAAAAAGATTTATAAATCAATTTATGCTTATAATCACGCAGATAATTATGTAAAGGCTGTATTAGCTCTTAGTGAAGAAATTAAAAAAGGTGTGCAGGGAAGCTGAATTATCAACTATTAATACATTCTAAAAAATCGTAATTTTATCTACCGAAATGATTAAAACTAATACCAGATTTATAAACATTGAAGTATCTCCTAATTATTTACCTTCGCGTTCAGATTTATCAAAACCGCTCTTTTTCTTTTCTTATCATATAGAAATCACCAATAATTCCAATGAAACGATTCAGTTGCGCTCGCGCTACTGGAATATCACCGATGGCAATGGAAATGTGGAGGAAATACGTGGCCCCGGCGTAGTTGGAAAGCAGCCTTATATTAAAAGTGGGGACACGTTTGAATACACTAGCTACTGTCCCCTTCCAACAAATATTGGTGTAATGCATGGTCATTTTGAAATGGTTAATGATAATGGAAGAAAATTCAATGCGATAATTTCCCCTTTTCGATTTACAACTCCATTTTCTGTGAACTAATAAGTAACAATGAATACAAATACAAAAATTATAGCCACGGTTGGACCATCATGCGATAATGCTGAAACTTTGCAGGCTATGGTTGATAATGGCGTAGGAACTTTTCGAATCAATATGTCTCACGGTGATGCTAAATCAAAAAAGCGACTTTTCGATTTAGTCAAATCTATACATAGCAATGAGGGGAACCATCCAGCGATAATAGCTGATTTATGTGGCCCTAAAATCAGAATTACTGATATTCCTGATGATTATCATTTAAAGGAGGGATCATCATCGATTATATCTAACAAAAAAGGGTTGGGTGAAATCTGTGTAACAGATAGTATCTCATTTTCTAATATAACCGTCGGTTCTAAAATTCTAATCAATGATGGTAAAATTCAATTAGAAGTCAAAAAAATTATTTCGGAACACTCCTTAGAATGTGAAACAATAATTGGTGGTGAAGTGGTGATTGGTAAGGGGGTAAATTTTCCTGGAATTACATTAGCGGTTCCAGCGCTCACCGATCAAGATAAAGAAGATCTTAAGCTTGCCCTTGAGCAAGAAGCAGATTGGATTGCGCTGTCTTTTGTTAGAAACGCTACCGATATTATACAAGTGCATAAAATTATGGATAATAACAAATCACGCCTTCCTGTAATGGCAAAAATAGAAAAATGGGAAGCGTTGGAAGATTTACAAAATATAACTGAAGCGTTTGATGGTATTATGGTTGCCAGGGGTGATCTTGGGGTTGAAATCCCATCGGGAACAGTACCTGCGGCACAAAAAGAAATTATTGATCTAGCCCATTCAATTGGTAAGCCTGTTGTTATCGCCACTCAATTATTAGAATCAATGATAGAAAATCACACACCTACACGTGCTGAGGTTAGTGATATAGCCAATGCTATCTTTGATGGGGTTGATTGCTTGATGGTAACAGGGGAAACAGCGATGGGGAAATATCCTATTGAAGTTATCGAAACGATGTATCAGGTAATTACTGAAACAGAAGGATCAAAAAATATATCAAAGAACCCCCTACCAGAGATCATTACTAAAACTGCTGATGCTATCAGCCATGCGGTTTGTCAGATCGCAGAAGATTTGGAAATACAGATCATTATGACAATGACTCACAGCGGGAGCACCGCTAGAATGATTTCACGATATCGACCCAATTCGGCCATCTTTGCATTAACCCCATTCAACCATATTGCTAGACAATTACAATTGGTTTGGGGAGTGCAATCGATTAAGGTTGATAATTACGATAATGTTGAAAAAATTCCTGAACTATGTAATTCAATTCTAAAAAAGCTTAACACAATAAATATTGGTGATCAGTTTGTCGTTACTGGGGGTGTACCAATGGGGATTGCTGGAACAACAAACTATCTATCTATTCAAGTTCACGAATAACCTAAGGAGAAAGTCTCTTATGAATATTACAAAATTATCCTTTATTATAATGATCAGTTTTATAGTGAGCACCTGCTCCAATGATCAAGCGCTAAGAAACAAGGCAAATGTACTAGCACATAAATTTATTATCACTGATGGTCATATTGACGTACCATGGAGATTAAATAAAGGGTATGAGGATTTATCGGTGAGAACAAAAAGTGGTGATTTTGACTATGTACGCGCAAAAGAGGGTGGATTAGATGTGCCGTTTATGTCAATTTATATTCCATCATCTTATCTTGAAACTGGTGGCGCAAAAGAAAAGGCGGACTCGCTTATAGATATGGTGAACCAAATGGCTGATAATGATCCAGATAAATTTGAAGTCGCCTATAGCGTAGCTGACGCAAATAGAATTTTTGAAGAAGGCAAGATTGCCCTACCAATGGGAATGGAAAATGGTGCGGGCATTGAAGATGATATCAGAAATTTAAAATACTTTTATGATAGAGGTATACGATATATAACCCTTACCCACTCTAAAGACAATTTGATTTGTGATTCATCTTATGATGATTCAGATGATACTTGGGGCGGACTAAGTCCATACGGAAGAAAAGTAGTCAAGGAAATGAATCGCTTAGGAATCATGGTTGATGTTTCCCATGTAACCGATGAGGTCATTAATCAAGTGATGGATATGTCTGATGTTCCTGTAATTGCCTCACACTCCTCCTGTAGATATTATACCAAAGGCTGGGAAAGAAATATGGGCGATGACGAAATTCGTCGCCTCAAAGAAAATGGCGGGGTAATTCAAATCAATTTTGGTTCACGTTTTGTATCTCCAGAAACAGATGCATATGCAAATAATAAGCAAGCTGC
>JAYZHP010000066.1:0-7420 GCA_036166415.1 Fidelibacterota bacterium
CAAATAATGGATGGCATGCCTGATGATGCAGCTCTAACTCTAGTGAAAATAGACCCATCAGTATTATCTGATGAATTTTCCCAGCTATTCGAGTTGCTTCTTAGGGAGTCATACAGGCCTTCTTCACCAGTATTGATGGTTGGACTTGCACTACCACTAACCGGATCGAATTCTGAATTAGGAAATGCATTTTTGGATGGATTTAGAAAAGGGCAAAATTCTAATTATAATAATCAGAGACTATCAATATTAGCGCGAGATACAAGAAGTGATGATTTTGAAGCTATTAAGATCATTAATGAGCTTGAAAAAATTGATCAGCTAATTGCATCAATTTCACCTGCAAGCGAAACAACATCCTTATCCTTATTAAGCTCTATAAGCGATTCTGACTTGCCTGTACTATTAACAAGTAAACAAAAAGGTGATCTAACTACAATAAACAATAAAGCTTTTCTGCTTGGTTCTAATTATTCATTAGAGGGAAAAATTGCAGCACAATATATAGTTAAACATTTAGGACTCGATAGCATTGCCGTTGTAGCACCTGCTGATAAAAATACTGAGATTCAAATTGATGCTTTTATAAGTGAGGTTGATCGATTAGGTGGAAAAGTAGTTGCAACTGAATGGTATAAGGGAGAGCCGAAAAATCTAAGTAGACAGTTTAGATTTTTGCGTCAAGTTGCCTTTAGCTTAGATACAAAAGAAAAAATATTTGATGAAGCACTAGGAATGGAAATTGATAGCTTAGATGCATTATTTGATGTTTCTGCTGATGATTTCTTTGATTTACCTCAATCAACAGCAAAAAAAATGACATCTTCGGATTCCTCCAAAGTTTTATTGAATACTATCCAAGCAATTTATTTGCCCATTAATTATGAAGATTTAGAATATATTGGCCCTCAAATCCCAATGTATAATTTTGACACAAAAATAGTAGGAAATGCAAGCTGGCAGCAGCTAGAGATACTTACAAAAGAAAATATTGGACCACATTTAAAAGGGATGTCAATTATATCAGGTTTATTCAATTCTATATCAGATTCGATAAATATCTATCATAATAATTTAGTTGAATACCAAATGGGATATTATAGTTCAAAGCTATTAACAAATATAGAGATGAATGAAATGTCTAGAGCAGCTTTCAATAAGTCGTTAAGAGAAATAGGTATGTACAATGATGAAGGTTTCAATTATTACCCATCTATAACGAATAATAATATTAATTCTGCATTTCAGCTGATTAACTTTAATGGAAATGATTTAATTAAGTCAGGCGTGCTTACAGTTGATTCGCTAATTACGGTCAGTCTACAAAACCCTTAGATCGTATAATTGAATTATATTGATTACTCCAAATTCTTTAGCCAAAAGAATTTAAAAGCATACATTTCTTTAAGAGATAAAAATTATGCGATTGAAGAAAGTCGTAATGAATTCATTACGCAATTAGAGCTAGACCCATCAATTTTTATATTTCCTAATCAGACTCACTCAAGCAATGTTAAAATAATAAATAAATCAAAGTCTTATAATGATACAGATGCAATTATTAGTACTTCAACCGATTTTGGATTAGGAATATTAATTGCAGATTGTGCCCCTATATTTTTATATAATATTAATACAAATCATTTTGCGCTAGTTCATTCTGGATGGAGAGGAGCAGCAAATAAAATTACTTCGATTACATTAAAAAAAATGATTGAAATAGGAAATAATCCCGGCAATATTATGGCAGTAGCTGGGCCCTCAATTGGTAAATGTTGTTTTGAAATTGGTGAGGAAGTCTCTGGATTGTTTGATTCAAAATACTTAGCCTCTAAGAGTAAATCAAAATACAACTTAGATTTAAAAGGATCAATTCGCGAAGAATTAATATCGATAGGATTAAATCAGAAATATATTTTCATTGATAGTAATTGTACCTTTTGCGAGGAAAATAAATTTTTTTCATACCGCAGGGAAGGTAAATCTTCAGGCAGGATGATGGCGATAATGGGGTGGAGAAATAAATGAGCTTAATTGATGCCGTAATTATTGGCCTTGTTCAGGGCGTAACTGAATTTCTACCTATTAGTAGCTCTGGCCACCTAGTTATTTTCCAACATTTGTTGAAAATTAATTTACCAGGGAACCTTGTTGAGGTTGCTGCTCATTTTGGTACTTTATGTAGTATAATATTAATCTATTGGAAAGAAATCATAAAACTAATCATTGATTTCAAATCAGATAAAACACAAAAATATATATTGTTATTAATCGTAGCAACACTACCATCCATAATTTTTGTTTTATTCGCTAAGTCATTTATCCTTGAAATGTTTGAATCAATAAAATCTGTATCAATAGCATTGACTATAACAGGTTTAGTTTTATTGTTATCCAGTTTTACTAAAAAAAGAGATCAAAAAATTAACTTTAGTAAGGGATTGCTAATTGGCATAGCCCAAGCATTTGCTATAATTCCGGGAATATCCCGCTCCGGAATGACAATTTCAACTGCGTTATATTTTGGTGTTTCAAGTAAAGAAGCTGCAAAATTTTCATTTTTACTAGCAATCCCAGCAATATTAGGCGCGATAATCATTACTGCAATCGATAGTCAATATGAATTTGATAGTGCAATAATGTTACCGATTATCTTAACCAGTGTTGTTTCATTTATTTCAGGGTATTTTGCCTTAAAAATACTAATTAGATTATTGGAGGCTGGAAAATTTTATTATTTTGCATATTATTGTTTATTGTTAGGAATATTTACTTTGATTATCGCATAAAATGCCAAGTTTTAACTCAAAAATAACACAATATAACGCAGCAATTAATCTACTTTCAAACGGGAAGGTTGATCCTGTTTATTTTTTAATGGGGGATGACCAATTTTTACAGCAGTTTTTTATAAAAAAATTAGAAGAAAATATATTTGGTGATGATCAAATTAATAAAATGATTTTAAGCGTTGACGATATAGGCTCTAAAGAAGTGGTTAATAAGATTAATGAGTCTGACTTATTTTCATCTAAAAGACTATTTATTTTAAGGAATCCAAATGCACTTAGAGGTAAAACAAGAGATGAACTTGTAGATTATTGCTCAAAACCAACCGATTCAAATTGCCTTATATTGATTCAAGATGAATACGGCATGAAGAATAAGTTTATTAAGACACTCGCATCCAATTATAGACCAATTTCAACATCCACCCCATTTGAGAGTGATTTAATAAAATGGGCAAAACTCTTTTTTCAAGATAATGGCATAGAAAATATATCTAGTAATATTATTGATAAAATCATAGATATCTTTGGAGATTCAGTTTTTGGATTAAAGAATGAAATTGATAAGCTTTGTTTGAGGATTGAAAATACCCAAAATCTAAATAGCGCAGATTTAAAGCATACTCTTTCTTTGACGAGAAGTTATAAAAAATTTGAATTTTTTAATTATTTAGGCAAAAGAGATACTCATCTATCAATCAAACTCGGCAGGTCGCTAGTGTCAAAAGACTCCTCAATGCTTGACCTCCTTCGTCCATTAAATGAATTTTTTCAGGAGCTATTATTTATAAAAATATTTTCTGGAACAAATCGATCATCCAATAGTTATACTCTATTATCACCAAGCGTGAATAGGCAGCTACCTAATTATGCTAACAACTTTTCTAGTAAAGAGATTGTTTTAGCTATAAAAAGGTTAGCTAAAATTGATAAACAAATAAAAAGTTCAAGTATTGATGATGAATCAGCCATTACAGAATTTATCTACGCAACAACGTCGCATGGATAATCAGTTTGAATATACAGATGAAGAACTCATCGCTCATTTTCAAAATGGAGATGAACAGGCATATATTGCGCTAGTTAATCGATATAAGGATAGATTGATAAATTTTGTATTTCGATTAGTCAATGACCGTGACCAAGCTGAGGATATCATTCAAGACACAATGCTAAAACTTTATACGCATAAACACTACTACAGGAATATAGCCAAATTTTCAACATGGATTTATACAATAGCAGGTAATTTTGCAAAAACAGAGCTACGAAAGAAAAAGACTAGAAAAGTTACAAATAATAGTCAGCTAGGCCCTGAAGATCGTGATTATGATCCTCCATCTAAAGATCCTAGCCCAGAAAAGCTTGCTGAAAGGGATTATATTAATACTAAAATACATGAGGCTATCGAAAAACTGCCTGAACATTTTAGAGTAGTAACAGTTTTACGTGATATAGAAAAACTTCCTTATGAGGAAATAAGTAGTATAGTAGAAGTTCCATTAGGAACAGTGAAGTCTCGTATTAATAGAGCAAGGCTTCAACTGCAAAAAGATTTGAAAGACTTTATATAAAAAAAGGAGATTAATTATAGATGAATCGATATGAGTTTGAAGATAAAATTTCTGATTATTTAGATAATCAGCTCAGTGTTTCCGAGCGCAAGGCCTTTGAGGATTATTATAATTCTAATGACGAAGCTAAGGAACTTGTTGAATCTATTCGTAAAACACTAAGGCTTATAGAATCACCGGAGCCCATCAAATCTTCTAGTGATTTCTTACCAAGTCTTATTAGTCGAATAAATTCTGAAAAGAAAAATATTTCCAATCAATCAAAACAGGAAGAAAATAAATATCATTTTTTTGGATTTACCCCACTCAATGCCACGCTAATGACTGCGATGTTAGTATGCTTTATTTCTATCTCTATTAATCTTATTCCTAGTGAAAGCTCTAACACCCAATCAGATATAGCTTCAAATAAATACATAGATGCTCCTGCCAATAAACCATCTATACCAGATGAAAATTTTGCATCAACATTTTCTGACACATCGGACACTACATCAACCCCAAAAAGAAAAATTAAATTAAATGATAAGATAAAATTTGTTAAAAACCCGCGCTAAATTGATTTTTTAACAAATTTTTTATTCTCTCTGAATTTGATGTATTTGAGTCTAGAGATTTTTATCTTTGAGCATGTCTTTTTACAAACAAATATCAGTTATTGCGCTTTTCTTTACAATTCAAATATTATTTTTTATACCTAACTACAATAATCTATTTATTATTACGCTAAAAGGCCTTGTTTCTGGGGGTCTTGTTGTAGTTTTATTCTCTTATGCATTTCCTGGGTTATTAAAAAATTATACTAAAAGAAAAAATAATCTTACTGAAAAGAGAAATAATAAAGAAAAGAATGACTATAAGATCATAGATAAAAAATATAAAACTTTACTGAGTCAAATTCAGGAAGGAATAATATCTACAAATAATAATTATGCTACCGGTATATATATTTATGATCAATCTTCTACTGAATATACATTGAAGTCATCTTCAGATGATTGTTTTGCAAATACTCTTAATGCACAAAACGCTTTATTTTCAGATATCATTTCTAATAATCAATCTCAAGTCTATAATAAAAAAGAAAATGATTATAATGGCTGGGATGAATTAATTGATAAAGCAAACTGGACAGGCAGCGAATCTTTAATGGGTTTTCCTATTAGATATCAAAGCAATGTCATTGGTGCATTAGTAGTATATATTGAACATTTTTCAAATATGAATACCCAGGATCAGTCAATTATTAATAGTCTTGTTAATATATTAAATCAAGGGATAGTTGATATTGAAGAATCTGAAGTCGCAATACGAAGCCAGATAAATTCCAATAGAATTAGAGATTTATTTAAGGACTTTGACCCTGAATCTAATCTAGATACTTTTTTTAAGTCTATAAAAAATGTATGTAGGGCGATTTTTAAATACGATAAACTAACAATTTCTTTTGCTTCAGATAAAATAGATCAATTAAAAGTAATGGTGGTTGATGGATTTGATGAAGATATAGACGTTGGAATTTCTTATGATTGTAGAAATAGTATTTTAGGCCTCTCTTTTATTGATAATAAAACTATCCATTATACAGATTGGCGTAAAGAATTCCCGGAGATGAATCGATTTGATGCAGATTCTGAAGATTTCATAGAATTCTCAACAATATTAAGCTCACCGCTAAGAGAAGATGGAAGGTCTATTGGAAATATCTCTTTTGAGCGTATGGGTCAATACTCTTTTTCTGATAAAGAAATAGAGATGTTGAATATGCTTTCTGAAAATGTTAGCAAAATATTAGGCTGGATAGATATTCATCAAGAACTTAATCGTTCTGCCTCTAGAGATGGATTAACTGGACTGCTAAATCATAAAACCTTTTTAAGTAGATTTGAAAAAGAGATAACCCGCTCAAGTAGATTTGACCATCAATTGGGTTTAATATTTTTTGATATTGATAAGTTTAAATTAGTCAATGATAACTACGGCCATCTTTATGGCGACTATGTTCTTGAAGAGGTAAGTAGGATTATTTCAAAAAATGTGAGGTCTATTGATATTGTCGGGAGATACGGAGGGGAGGAATTTTCAGTATTGCTAGTAAATACTGATATTAATGATTGTATTCCTTTAGCAGAAAAAATAGTTAAAAAAATAGCGAAAAAAACATACCTAAAAGATGGAATTGCTGTGAATTTAACAATTAGTGCAGGTATGGCAGGATTCCCTCTCCATTCTGATAATATTGAAACACTAATTGCGAAAGCAGATAAAGCCATGTATCAAACTAAACAAATTGGTGGCAATGGAGTGACTATTGCTGAATAGTATTAACAAATTAATAATACAAAAAAACTGCATGTTTTTTGTTCTACTAGCTATTTTAACTGGATGCCAATCAACAAAACCTAGCGTATCATTAGAAGAAAATCAAATACCTGTACAAAATGAAGTAAGCAAAAACCCTAACCCGGAAGCATTAAAATATTTTATGAATGGTCAAATGCTTATGAATCAAGGTGATTTTCCAATGGCAATAATTGAATTTCAAGAAGCATTGAATCTCGATCCGAATGTTGGGACAATCTATACATCTATTGCTGAATGCTATTGGAATATTGGTAAACCCGAGCTTTCAATGAAGAATTTAAGAATTGCTATAAGCAAAGACCCTAATGATGAAGAAGCCCTCAAGATGATTGCTGATCAGCTCATAGTTCAAAAAAAATATAAGGATGCGATCGAACCGCTAAATCGCCTCAAAGAGATCAATCCAGAAGAAACACGCTATATAATTGCCTTAGCAGAATTGAAGAAAGTTGATAGAGATTATTCTAGCGCAATGAATCTTTATCTAGAGGCATATAAAATAGAGCCATCTCGACTTGAGCTTCTAGAAACTGCTGGAAGGTATGCTCTTCAGCTTACCAATAAAGATAGAGCAAGTTCAATTTTCAAAGACTTGTCATTTAAAGATCCTGCGCAATCAAATTACCTAAATATATACCTAGAGCTAGCCTTGCAAATCAAAAAATTTGAAGAAGCCATTTCACATATTCAAGA
>JAYZHP010000067.1:0-5653 GCA_036166415.1 Fidelibacterota bacterium
GTTTCAGCTTCTGCTGGTGGATATTCAGCCCAAAAAACAATAAAGGTTGTTCCTAGAAATGTAAATAAGAAAGTTACACTAGCTGGCCATGGTTTAATAACCGATGTTTTAACCTCAGACCTTTGGATCTGGCCTGGTATTGGTCAGCATGAAGGCAAGGATTTTGCTGTTACCGGTACTTGGGGATCTAATGGCGAGGCGTATTTTTGGGACGTGACCGATCCCGCAAATATGAAGATTATCGATACGGTCACCGTAGATGCGCGTACCGTTAACGATGTTAAAATATCAGAAGATGGCAGGGTTGGCGTGATCACCCGTGAAGGCGCATCGGATCGCAAGAACGGTTTTGTGATTTTAGATGTTTCAGATCCTTATAACGTGACCATCAGCGCTGCTTACAATGATGATATGACCGGTGGTGTGCATAATGCATTCATCTATGAGAACCACGTTTACGCGGTTAACAATGGCCGCAAGTATGATATCATCAATATCGATGACCCTAAAAAACCCTTTAGAGTTGGGGTCTATGAACTGGATAGCCCAGGTCATAGTATTCACGATGTATGGATCGAAGATGGTATTGCGTATTCTTCCAACTGGGCAGATGGAGTCGTTGCGGTTGATATTGGCGCAAAAAAGTATAAAGAATCTGATCGTTCAAAATCTCAATTCAACCCCCTACTTGCGAAAGCAGGGCAAGGTAGTCCATCCAATCCAGTACAATTAGCGGAAATGAAAGATCCAACAGGTAGAAACCACGCCGCATTCCCTTTTTTAAGTGAATCAACAGGTAAATTCTATATTGTTGGTGGAGATGAGAATTTTCCTTGGGGTGTGATGGCAACACAAAATAAACCATCAAACCCAAGAGGCGCTTATCATTTTCTCAATTTTTCAGACCCAAGTAATCCAACAGAAGATGCTATTTACCAGGTACCAGAAGCTGGCTCTCACAATCTATGGATTCACGGAGATATTCTATTGGCAGGAAATTATCAGGGTGGACTTAGAATAGTTGATATTTCTGGTGAGTTGTTAGGTGATATATATAAGCAAGGTCGCGAAATTGGTCACTTCCTTTCTTATCATAAAGATGGTAGAATACCCAACGCACCAATGGTTTGGGGTGCTCAGCCATATAAAGATTACGTATTCTTTACCGATATGAATTCTGGCCTATACTGTATAACCTATAATGAAGAGTCAGGCCGCTCTGGCCCAATGGGTCGATAATAAATCAAACGGAGATTAATTATGAAAAATTTTATTACTATAACACTTTTATCATTTACTGTATTAGCTGCTCAGCCACCCAGATCACAAAACAAAGATCTTAAATTCGTGTTTGAGCCTGAAGAGGTTTCATTAAATATAGGTGAAACAAAAAAAATGACCGTTCGCCTGGTTGACTCTAAGGGCAAGCAAGCCAAGGGCCTGTTTATGGTTAGAGGCCAAAGAAAAGCACTTTCTGTGGAACCAAGACTTAGTGATTCAACAGGTGTTGCTGAGATTACTATCAAAGCATATAAGGGAGGAAAATTAGCAATAAGAGCTTATGCGAGAGGCGTAAAAGGTGGATTTGTTTCCGGTATGTTGGAGATTGAAGTTCCTGATCCACCATTAGATCGTATAGTTTTTATTGATCCAGTGGATAAAGTCTTTACCAATACAACCGTAAGCTATTCAGCGCAAGTATTTGATAAAGCAAATTTATTGAGAGAAGATGTTAAGGTAACATATTCTACTAGCAATAAGAAAACCGCGGACTTCGATCGTTTCGGTAATTTAACTGTAAAGAAATCAGGAAAATTTTCTGTTATAGTAACAGCTGAAAACCTTAAAAAGACACTCGATATTCAATCCAAAACCAACCCAGTAAAAAGCCTCAAGTTAGATAGTCCTTCCAATGAAATTAGAACAGGAGATGTAATCAAATTTGATGCAAAACCTATGACTTCTAGAGGAAGGCTGGTTAAAGATGTGCCAATCTCCTTTTCCTATACAGGCACAGCAGTGTACTCTGATGTATTTATAAATAATAAATCATCTGAATCAGTAGGGTTGCCTGCATCTGGATTAATTACTGAAGAAGGTAAATTTGTTGCGGAGACACCAGGTATCTATACAATTACTGCTCAGACTAGCGGATATTCTGCGATGGCAAAAGTTAAGGTAGTTCCTAGAAATGTTAAAAAAAGAATTGAAGTAGTTGGCCATGGGACTGTTACAAATCACCACACCTCAGACCTATGGGTATGGCCTGGAGTAGGTAAACACAAAGGCAAGGATTTTGCGGTCACTGGGACGCATAGCGCTGATGGTGAAGCTTATTTTTGGGATATTACAGATCCATCTAAGATGGCCATAATTGATACAATCAAAGTTGACGCGCGCACCGTAAATGATGTGAAAATAAGTGAAGATGGTCGCGTTGGAATTATTTCAAGAGAAGGCGCATCTAATCGTAAAAATGGACTCGTTATTCTTGATGTAACAGACCCATATAATGTAACCATAACCAAAATGTACGATGATGATTTAACAGGCGGAGTCCACAATGTATTTATTTATCAAGACCATGTATATGCACTTAGCGCTGGCACTAGGTATGACATTATCAATATTAGCGATCCAGCAAATCCATTTAGAGTTAGCTCCTACGAGTTAGACACCCCAGGGCATAGCATACATGATGTCTGGGTAGAAAACGGCATAGCCTACTCATCCAATTGGAGCGATGGAGTCCACATTGTTGATGTTGGAGGAATACCGCAAAAAGAACAATCGAGGGACAAGTCAAATTATAATCCCTTTTTAGCGCTTGCTGGAAAGGGTAGTCCCGGTAATCCAGTAAAGCTTGGAAGTAAATCAGATCCAAATGGTCATAATCATGCAGCGTTTCCATTTGTAAGCCAATCATCAGATAAATTTTATATTATTACTGGCGATGAATACGGGAATGAGTTTGGCATGGCAGGAGGATTCCACTTCCTCGACTTTACAGATCCAAGCAACCCAGAAGAAACCGCAGTGTATCAAGTTCCAGAGGCTGGGTCACATAATCATTGGGTCCATGGAGATACCTTGTTGGCATCCTATTATCAAGGAGGCCTAAGAGTAGTGGATATATCAGGCGAGTTAATGGGAGATATTTATGCCCAAGGAAGAGAGATCGCTTATTTTAATTCAAGTGATCCAGAAGGATTTGTTGCTAATCGACCAAATGTTTGGGGAACCATGCCATATAAAGGTCTGATTTATTTTTCAGATATGAATAATGGATTATGGGCCATCAAATTAGAAGAAGAAAGCATGGGCACAAATTAGGATCCAACATTAGATAACTTTGATACTAAAAGCCTTCGTTATAGGACGAGGGCTTTTTTGTTTTTATTATGATAAGTAGATTTAGACAATGAAATATTATCAATACCCATTATTTCTGATCATTATACTCTTCAATATGAGTTGTGAGGAATCAAGCGATGATAAATCCTCAAAAACCGTAAATGAAGGATCGTACACTACAGAAAACATCCTGGTTGATATCAATGAAAGAATATATAATGATGATGAATCGGTAAAAGCATATAGTATCTTTTCTTGGACATCCAATGGTACAAATAGGATCCTATCTGGTAACGGAATTCCAAATCATGAAGTGGGAACATTCCCTAATCCCCATAATCCAAATACGATTAGCGAGCAAAATGTCAATGCAACATTCACCCTTTTTCCAGATATAGTTTCTGAATCAGGGACTTCAGCAGGTGGACCAAGAGGCGCGATCGCCTACGCGATCAACAGCGTAAAATTCGATCCTGCGACCGCTGGAAGATGCGATGATTCAGGTAAGTGCTCTTTAGCAATGGGTCAAGGTCGATGGAGCATTGAAGCATTAGGGCACAATACATTCAATTTTGGCGATGATATGAATCATGCACACGTGCAGCCTTCGGGTGCATATCATTACCACGGTATGCCAGAACTTTTAATGGATCTATTAGGTCAGGATAAAACTATGACCCTTGTGGGTTGGGCATCAGATGGCTTTCCTGTATATGCGCGCTATGGATATACCGAAGCAAATGATGCAAACAGCGGTATCAAGGTTATCACTCCCAGCTGGAAATTAAAATCAACAGCAGATTCGGGACGCCCAACTACCATCACGCAATTAGGAGGTGGACCTGGTCAAGGCAACTCCAATCCAAACACACCGATCCCAATGGGAGCATTCACGCAGGATTTTGAATATATTGAAGGGTTAGGGGATCTAGATCGGTGCAATGGAAGAACTGGGGTTACACCTGAATTTCCAGATGGAATCTACTATTATATGGTTACCGATGCATTCCCATTCTTCTCAAGATGCTTAAGAGGAAATTTTTAATCTACTAGAGATCAGATACCGATAGCCACTTTGATGCGATTGTAGTCTTTTTATTTATTTCAGTCCAAGCAAATAGCACTTTATTTTTTACCACTTCCATTTGCGGATAGCCTGAGATCCTTCCAGGTGGGATTCTTTCTACTAGGATTTCATTACTAGGTTTATTATTGATATTAACCTTTCTTGCAAAGATATTGGATGTTTTTTCACCGCTTTCTATCCAGCTTACGATCACTGCTTTGTCATTGATCCATTCGATATCAACTCTTCCCATCGGCATGGAAAGATCAATTCTAACCGGGTCAGAAAATGTCTTTCCAATGTCATCTGAGAACGCCACATTGACCTTCGCAGTTTCATTGGCTGCTGTATACCATGCAATGGCAATTCTAGTATTGCGTAATGCCAGCATTGGTCCATTGACAGGGCATCCAGCGATCTTCCAATTGTCTTCATGAACGCAGTAAGGTTCTTCCCACTTATCACCAACCCTTCTTGCAATATTGATATCGCGTATCTCATCATTGGTCCTATCTCTATAAGCGACCACAAGCGTGTCTTTATATCTGACCGATGCGGTTGGGCAGCATTCACAGACCTTATTATCGATCACATATTCATCACCTAACCTGCCATCGGATGAGAAGGTGGTATGACAAAGATTCATCTTTCCATAATCACCAGATCCATGGCCCATGCTCATTTCCCTGCCATCAAGCCAAACCACATCATGGGCATTCTTCCCTATACCGAACGATGAAAAGCCGTGCTCTCCCTTTGCAAGAGTAGAGTGTGGAATTTGAGATGGCGACCACGATGCGCCTTGATCAAATGAAAACGATAAATGGACATCATAATCATAGGTTCCGTCTCCGGATTTTTCTAGCCAATGGGCCACCAGCGTATCATCATTGATATAATTGAGCGATGGAAAATCTGCCCAATTGATGAAGTAAGACCTTTCAGCCGTTATCGTTGTAGGTCGCGACCAAGAATCATTCGAAAAAATAGATCCCCGTAATGACCAATTCGTGCTATCCTTTTCTTCAAACCAGGTGAGGAAGATATCTCCTTTTTCATTGCTAGATAGACGTGGAAATCTGCTCTGCTTATTGGAAGTAGGGATCAAAGGGTACTCCTTAGCGCATGAGATAAAAAATAACATCAATAGGAAAATAATTCTCATAATAACTACAATAGGAAAAAGACCAGCGCAGTGATCATGGTAGCGACCAAGGTTCCATTGATCACGAT
>JAYZHP010000068.1:0-26948 GCA_036166415.1 Fidelibacterota bacterium
TCAGGAAAATCAAAAGGCTTGCCAAGCTCCTCAAAATATCGCGATTCTACTGAGTCGCTCAGCATTCTCATTTGCCTACCCGCATCATTGAAGTAGTACTCACGCGTCACGCTATATCCGTTCCACTCTAGTATATTTGAAACTACATCCCCAAGCACCGCATTTCTTCCATGGCCAACGGTTAATGGGCCGGTAGGGTTTGCACTTACAAATTCAACATTAGCAGTTTTTCCATTTCCGTAATCTGTTTTGCCATAATTATTATCTGATAAAATTTCTTTTAGAATATTATAGTAATAATTATTAGAAATTCTAAAATTAATAAATCCAGGCTTACTGATGGTTATCTCGTTGATTAAATCAATATCCACATTCATATTGCTCTGAATAGTTTTTGCAATATCCATTGGATTTTGATTGAGATCCTTTGCTAGCATCAAAGGGAGGCTAGATGACAGGTCGCCAAATTCGGGAGTTTTTGATGGAGATACTTTAATTTCTTTTTGAGGAAAATCTAAATTATTTAGAGTATCCTTTAATAATTGAATGATTTGATTAATTAACATCGTTATCGTACTTGGTTATTTTTGCATCCCCCCAAAGCTTTTCCAAATTATAATACTCTCGCTCAGATGTTTTGAAAATATGAACCACAACATCAAAATAATCTAAAATGATCCAGTTCATTTTTTCATAACCTTCAATCCTTATAGGTTTATGGCTTGTATTTTTTCTAATATTATCAGCAATAGCTTTTGTTTGTATATCTGTATCTGCAGAACATATAATAAAATGATCGGTGATAGAGGTAAGGCCTTTTAAATCAATGCTGACCACTTTCTCAGCTTTTTTATCTAAGGCTAGGTTCGCTATGGTATCTGCGAGATTAATTGAAGTATTTTTATCAGTGGACACTGATATCAAATTAATTATTCAAATATGATTTGATTGAATTGATAGATCTAAAATCTTTTCCAATCACTAAAGTGATATCTACATCAGAGTTTGGGTCAATAGAGGTAATCACACGGTTAGGGTTTTTAATATCGAATTTGAGTGCATCTGCAACATATTTTAATCCATCTGTATTTTCATTTCTTTGTATTAGAACTGTATTATTATAATCAAAACGATCTGCATTTTCTGAACGAACAACATCAACACGCTTCGCCCTTAATAATTCAGAAAACTTAGCAGCTATTCCAGGCTCACCACAGCCATTGAGAATTTCAACTTCAATATCCAACACAGGATTGGCTTCGTAAATTTCAGTTGCAAGTTTTGGTGTTTCATTGCTTGAAGGGAAAGTAACCGCTTTAATTGGTACCCCAGTTTGTGTTTGTCGGTTTGAAAAAGAAAAAATAAATGCAAATAGCAATACCGACATCACAGCAATTCCAGCATTGACAATGCCCATTTGCTTAGCTTTTTTTACTTTTGATTTTTTCTTTCGATTCAAATTAAATCGTAATGAGCTTCTTGGACTAATCTTTGCCACTATTTAGTAAGAAGAAATCTTGAATAAGGATTTCTATAATATCGTGGGTAATTATTCATTGAAAATTTTATTAGCATACTATCTGTAGGTTTATAATCAATACTTGTATTGTAGAATAATTTTGCACCATTCATACCATTTTGTGCATTAGGATTGATTCCTCCCATAGGTGCCATAAGACTAAACTGGGAAGAAAGCCTAACCTTATCATTAATCAAATAGTTAATATTAGAATTATAAGATCCCACTGAAATAGATTGATTTCCAAAACTGGTCATGCTCATTCCAAAGCTATTTGAAATAGACAATCTGCTCAAATCAAAGAGTGAAGTATTTCGAGCGTGTGAAATCCCATGAATATTAACAGGCACAGATTGAGCAGGCAATTCTGAGCGCAACTGCCCCAGTGCTAAAGTTGATAGCATGTAAAACATTATTATTCTATTAATAATTGTGTACATAACAGTTTAAAAACTACAAAAACTAATGATTTGTTCCATCATTTATCGAATCAAGATCTATCATTGATAATCGCCCCACCTAGGCAGCTTTCTCCATCATAAAAAACTATCGATTGCCCTGGGGTAATTGCAAACTGGGGTGATGAAAATTTTACTGTACACTTGCTTTCATCAATAGAGATGATCTGGCACTCTTGATCGTTTTGCCGATATCTTATCTTTGCTGATAACTTTCCTTGGTTTTTTGGAGGTTCTCCGCTAATCCAATGCAAGGAATCAGCACTAAGATTTTGATGATATAGTGAGGGGTGATCTCCTCCTTGAGCAACAATTAATATATTATTATCAAAGTCTTTATCTGCAACGAACCATGCAGCTTTATTATCTCCATAACCGCCACCAATCCCAAGGCCTTTTCTTTGTCCCATAGTATAATACATTAGCCCATCATGCTCACCGCATGTTTCTCCATCAATGGATTTTATTTCCCCTGGATTTGTTGGGATATATTTTTTTAGAAACTCTTTAAAAAATTTTTGCTCACCGATAAAACAAATACCTGTACTGTCCTTTTTTGCGTAATTCAATAGCCCGCTTTCCTTTGCAATTTTGCGAACCTCCTTTTTACTTATTCCTCCAATTGGAAAAAGACTTTTCGAAAGCATTTTTTGATCTAAAAGATACAAGAAATAGCTTTGATCTTTATTGGGGTCAGCACCTTTCAGTAATTTAAACGTATCGTTATGCTGTTCAATTCTAGCATAGTGGCCAGTGGCTATTTTTGCTCCACCAATATCTGTAGCATAATTTAGAAAAGCCTTAAATTTTACTTCCTTGTTGCAAAGTACATCAGGGTTTGGAGTGCGCCCCTTTGAATATTCATCAATAAAATTTTTGAAAACGCCTTCCCAATATTCATTAGAGAAGTTGGTAGATCGAATAGGTATATCAATAGAATCGCAAACGGCTAAAGCATCTTTATAATCTTCTTCACTGGTACATTGATCACTGTCACCTTCCCAATTTTTCATAAATACACATTCTACTTCAAATCCTTGATTTTTTAATATAAGAGCCGTTACTGAGCTATCAACACCACCGCTTATCCCAACAATAATTGGTTCAGGCATGTGAGAACTCTGATAAAGCCTCAATTAATAGGGAAACATCTTCAATCGTATTGCCTCTACCAAAACTTATTCTAATTGTTGATTGATTTATTTTATCATCAATGCCCATAGCATTTAATATTGGAGAAACTCCTACAGTCCCTGAAGAGCATGCTGAGCCATTTGATATTTCAATACCTTTCCGATCAAGCTTTGCAAGTATAATTTCATTGTTATGGTTAGGTAGTGCAATGCTACATAGACCGGGAACGTGTTGTGTGCTATTTCCATGAAAAATTATTTCTGGCGATTGTTTTATTAGTGTATTTTTAAAATAATTTTCCAATTCAGATAAATGCTCTATTCGATTGTTAAGATTCGTATTCACTAATTCTGCAGCAACGCCCAGACCTGCAATTCCTGAAATATTTTCAGTTCCCGCACGCACATTACTTTCTTGACTACCACCTATAATTAATGGCTTAAGGTGGGCCCCGCTTTTCTTATAAAGAAACCCAATACCCTTTGGACCATAAAACTTGTGCGCTGAAAAACTCATATAATCTGGATCAATACTTTTTATAGAAATTGGCAATTTTCCTACCGCCTGAACACAATCAGAGTGAAAAGGTATAGTGTGTGATTGTGCAACATCAATTAAATCTTCAATGTTCTGAATAGTACCCACTTCATTATTAACATACATAATAGAAATTAAAGCAGTGTCTTTCCTAATAGTTGATTCTAAATCTGCGGGGTTAACAAGCCCAGTTGAGTCCACCGGTAGAATATCATATGAAATACCAAAAATACTTAATTCATCTAATACTTTCAATACCGCGGGATGCTCAATAGCAGATGTTATCACATGTTTATTTTGTTGATGTAATAATGACCAAATCACAATATTATTTGATTCAGTACCGCTTCCGGTAAAATAAATCTCAGATGCTTTTGCATCGATCATCTTTGCAATTTCATTGCGAGCATGCTCAATAATTGATTTTGCAGCTCTTCCAGATGAATAAATACTTGATGGGTTTCCATAATCAAGCCTTGACACCTCATCCATTTTCTCTATGACTCTAGGATGAACAGGCGTAGTAGCTGCGTGATCAAAGTAGAGCATTTATTTAATAGAAAGTGATATTAGATATCATTTCTAATGGCAGCGTATCGAACGGTATTTTGTAAGTTTTTATAAAATGGAGGTTGGCGCTCTTCTAAAAGGTCAATAGTCGATTGCGAATCGTATTCAAACCTAACAACATCCCAGTTAAATGTATCTCCAACGGTAAGAAAAGCTACAGCGCTTCGAGGGTCTTCATCGAATGGTAGTCCCGTAGCCCCTTGACATAAAATTTTTAAATTTTCCTTAGATTCTTCGCGTGGTAAATGAAGGTGTCCATGCACATAAATAAATTGAGTTATATTTGGGTGAGATTCGGATATCTCATCGCGCCAAGCTAAAGCTTCATCCATTGTAGGGGGTATTTCATCTCGTTCATACCAGGCATGAGAAAATTCAACTAAAGTATCCCCAACTATTTCTCTATTAGAGACAGTCATAGTTCTGCAATAAGCAATGCCTTCTTCTCCAATTTGATTGGCTGTCCACTGTTCATTATTTACTATTTCTTGTAAAATCGGGTCATCTTGCGGCATTCCTTCAAGCTCAGGCTTTTCATCTTTCCAAATTTCTTCAAGCAAATATCTTTCATGGTTTCCTCTTATTATAACAGAATTAGGCGTTGATTTGAGTATTTCCAGTATTTTGTTTGGGTCTGGGCCGAGCGAAAAATAATCTCCTAAAAATATTATTTGATCAATATTGTCTCGATCATTGATTATTTCTAGGGCTTTTTTCAGGGCCGCAGAATTGGAATGAACGTCTGTGATTATTGCATATGTTTTCGAATTCATAGGTCGTGAAGATACACAGTCTTTAAGAGTTAGGTCAAGTCGTCTGTGAAAATATTATTTATTGATATAGCTTGTGCAAACTTTGCTTCATTGCTAATATCGAAACCATTATGTCAAAAAATACAGTTCTTATCGTAGGGTCTATTGCCCTTGATTCTGTTGAGACCTCACTAGAAAAGAAATCGAATCTAGTTGGCGGATCAACAACCTATAGTCTAATATCTGCTAGTCGCTATTCGGATGTTGCTGTAGTTGGAGTAATTGGTGATGATTTTCCTGAAGAAGGACATTCTCTATATAAGTCTTACGCTAAACATGTTGAAGATTTAAAAATAGTACAAGGAAAAACCTTTAGATGGGGTGGTAAATATCATGCAAATTGGAACGATCGCGATACGCTTTTTACCGATTTAGGTGTTTTTTCAGATTTCAACCCTATTTTAAGTGAATCAAACAAAAATAGATCACATATATTATTAGCAAATATTCATCCTGCTTTACAATTTTCTATTATTTCTCAAAATAGAAACCCTAATGCATTAATTGTAATTGACACCATGAACCTTTGGATAGAAACAACACTTCCCGATTTAATGCAAGTCTTATCCTCTTCAAATATTTTGTTGATAAATGAAAGCGAATCAACTCTTTTAACAAATCAGAAAAATTTAGTTGATGCAGCTTCCGCGTTATTGGATCTAGGCCCAGATGTGGTAGTAATAAAGAAGGGGAGTAACGGAGCAGAACTTTTTTCAAATAATGAACATTTAGAAATTGGAGCCTTTCCTGTAAAAGATGTAATTGACCCAACTGGAGCTGGTGATGCTTTTGCTGGAGCATTTACTGCATGCCTTTCATCAGGAGAATCGAATAGATCTGCACTATTGCATGCATCTGCTATGGCATCCATATGCATTGAGTCCTTTGGTACAGAAAGATTACAAAATGCATCAAATGATGAAATCAGTAAAAGAATAGAATTGTTATCAAAAACCGTTAAATCTTGATACCCGTATTATAGAACCATAACTTCTAGCGGAAAAAACTTATAATAAAAAGAGACATTATGAAAATTAATAAAACATCATTAGCAATCGTACTATTATCAATTTCCTTAAATTTTTGGTCTTGCAACTCAACAGTTGAGTACACTTCAGCAAAAATGGCTTTGCAGAATGAAAATTGGGATGAGGCGGAGCAGTATTTATTTGATGCGCTAAAAGTTGAACCCGAGAATGCAGAGATAATGGTACAGATTGGATATCATGTCCATGCCAGAAAACAAGAATGGAAAAAGATGAATGAAATGTTCAATAATGCAGTTTTAATTAATCCAGAAGGAAAAGCCCTTGGAAGGCCTGTAAAAGAAGTTACTAAAAATTATCGCGAAATGTATTGGGCAGAAAACTATAACAAGGCAGTGAGAAAATTTAATAATTATAAAAAAAGACAGGATAAGGCAATTCTAGAGAATGCCATTGAAGTTTTTAATGAATCAGTTCAAATCGACCCAACAAAATCACAAACATACTCAATTTTGGCAACTTGCTATTATGAGCTTGGTGACTCTGAAAAAGCTATTGAATCTGGAACTAAAGGTTATGAAATGGATCCTGAAGATTATCAATCAAACTATACCCTCGGTCAAATCTATGCTTTAACTGGAAATAAAAAAGAAGCACTTTTTCATGTCGAAAAATCTGTGAATTTGAATCCGTCAAACACGGATGCTGTGCGTCAATTAGCAACCCTCTATTATGATAATGGAGACAAGGAAAAATCAGTAGAAACATTTGAAACTGCAATTAAGCAGGAAGAAGATAAGATCATTAAAGCAAATCTGTATTTTAATCTAGGCGTTTTATACATGCAGTTAGACCAATTCGAAGAAGCAGAGGACAACTTTTTTTCTGCCTATGATCTTAACCCTGAAGATACCGAAGCCCTTAGTGGGATAGCACAAACTTTTGAAAATGCTGAAAAGTGGAGACGGGCATCAAAATTTTATCGTGAACTTATTGAATTGGAACCTGATAATCCCGATCACTACAAAGGGATGGCAAGAGTATTGATTAAGCAGGGCGATATGGATGGAGCTACAAAATATTTTGAAAAGGCTAAAAAGCTCGGTGGCTAATAATTATATTTAGAATGATTTACTTCGTTTTCTAATATATTCACTTAAAGCTACATCAAATTTTTGATCAGTAAAGATGGGAATGTAATCCACCTTTTGATTTCCACACTCTTTTTTATATTTATCTTTAAATGAATTAATTTGTTGCTGATACGATGATCGAATATGCCACGGGTCAGTTGTAATCAGTTCTCCTGTTTCCATGTCTTTGAATCTTGTTCTTTCATTGAAATTAAAATTGAATTCTTGCCTATCCATTAAATGAAAAACGATAACCTCTTGCTTATTGTGCCTAAAATGATTTAACCCTTTGATTACATTTACTGGATCATCTAGTAGGTCTGAAATAAGAATAACCAATCCCCTTTTTTTAATTCTCTCTGCCATCGCATCAAGTATAGATCTAATATTTGTATCATCTCCAGCCCTACATTTACTAAGGGAATTAAAAATAATATTTTTGTGAGCATTTGAGGTTCTAGGGGGAATGTATTTCTTAATTATTTTATCAAATAAAATAAGACCAACCGCATCTTTTTGATTGGTCATAAGATGGGTAAGTCCAGCTGCTAAGGATGTGCCATATTTCAGTTTTGAAATCGATTTACTTTTGAAGCTCATGGACTTACTTGTATCTAAGAGAATATAGCTCCTTAAGTTTGTTTCCTCTTCAAAGCGCTTAATATAATAGCGATCAGTTTTTCCATATAATTTCCAGTCAATATGTCGAATTTCATCGCCTTGACCATAAGAGCGGTGTTCGGCAAACTCCACACTAAAACCATGATATGGACTCTTATGCCTACCAACTAAATAGCCTTCAACAACCAATTTAGCCCTTAAAGACATATTGTCAATTTTTGCTAGAACAGCAGGGCTTAAGTAGTTTTTTTGTTTATTCATTAACTAATTAACTTTGTAAGAATTTCATCAACACTCACATCTTCTGCTTCAGCGCTGTAGCTTGCAATTACCCGATGTCGAAGCACAGGAAAAACCATTTTTTTAACATCATCAATATTTACTGATGGGTTTCCATTTAATATTGCATGAGCTTTTGCACCAAGAATTAAAGACTGTGTAGCTCTAGGACCTGCTCCCCATTCAATTAATTCATTCACAAATTTCTTCGCTTTTTTACCAGGTCGAGTTGATGCAACTAAATCAACAGCATACTCTACTACATTATCTGCCATGGGAACTCTTAAAACAAGATCCTGAAACTCAAGCATTTCTTTTTTAGTAATTATTTTTTTGGATTCAGTATTAAGTAATGCGGTTGTTTTTTTAACGATTGAAATTTCATCTTCACGATTAGGGTAATCAATTATTAAATTAAACATGAAGCGATCGAGTTGTGCTTCGGGAAGCGGATATGTTCCTTCCTGCTCAATCGGGTTTTGTGTTGCTAAAACAAAAAATGGTTTATCTAGCTGATAAGATTTTCCAGCAGTAGTGACTCGCTGTTCTTGCATAGCTTCAAGTAATGCCGATTGTGTTTTGGGCGGGGTTCTATTTATTTCATCTGCTAATATAATATTACTAAAAATAGGACCTTTAAAAAATCTAAATGATCTTTTTCCTGATGACTTTGCTTCATCGATAACTTCCGTACCTGTGATATCGCTTGGCATTAAATCAGGAGTAAATTGGATACGGTTAAAATTCATATCTAATAATTCAGCCATCGATTTAATGATCAGCGTCTTAGCCAAACCGGGAACACCAACAATCAGAGTATGTCCCTTACAAAGCAAAGCAATTAGTATATGATTTAATACATCATGTTGCCCAATTATTGTTTTACCTATCTCATCAAAAAACCTTGATTTCATTTCTCCAAGCTTTTCTAATAGTGCTATATCTTTTTGATCTGTCATAACTTACCTATATTGTTTTAAACGGAGAGGAAATTACATTTTCATAATTAATGATTCAAAGAGATGTCTTGCGAAGGCTATTTTGATTGGTGAAATTATTAACTATGAAAAATACCGATAAATCTTTTGTTGATTTAGATAACCAACAAATTGTAGATATTTTAAATCAGCTAGAGGCAGAGCCTTACCGCTTGGATCAATTAAATGATTGGATCTATAATAAATATGCACAGAGTTGGTATGATATGACAAACATTCCATTGGAATTAATCAAAAAGCTTGACTCTGAAATAGAACTACATCCATTAAAGGAAATCGATTCTTCAGGAACTAATACTGATTCGGCCCAAAAATATTTATTTTCAACGGGGGAAAATAATAAAATAGAATCTGTTTTGATGTACCAAAAAAACAGGACAACGATTTGTGTATCAAGTCAATCTGGATGTGCCGTAGACTGTAGTTTTTGCGCAACTGCCTCAATGGGATTTAAACAAAATTTGAGCCCGGGTGAAATAGTTGATCAAGTATTGCAATTATCGCATAAATCTAAATCTAGAATTACCAACGTAGTATTTATGGGGATGGGGGAGCCTTTTTTAAATTATCGGGGAGTGGTCAATGCTGCAGAGATATTAAATAAAAAAATGAATCTTGGATCTAGAAGAATCACTATATCAACTGCAGGCATAGTATCAAAGATATATCAAATGGCAGATGAGAAATTACCCTATAAATTAGCAGTGAGCTTGAATGCCCCTAATGACGAAATACGAAAAAAAATTATGCCACTTACATTAAAAAATCCTATCAAGGAATTGATACGGTCTGCGAAATATTATTATAGTCAAATAAAAAGGTTTGTGACGTTTGAGTATGTATTGCTAAAAGATGTTAATAGCTCAGAGCAATGTGCTTATGAATTAATTGAATTATTAGAAAGCATACCCTGCAAGGTTAATCTAATTCCATATAATGAGATTGGCGGAGTTTTTTCAAGACCTAGCGATGAATCAATAGAAAATTTTGTTCATATTTTAAAGCAAGCACCATTTACTGTAACGGTTAGATGGAGCAAGGGAACTAATATTGACGCAGGTTGCGGTCAATTGGCGGTGAGTAATTAAGATGATCAACTTTGATTTGATGACAGAAAAAATCATTGATGAATCAAGGTTTGGCGGGAAGATTGCTGTAGTGTTGGGCTCCGGACTGGGAAAAATTACCAGTCAACTAAAGCATAGCATATCTATACCATATTTATCTATTCCTCATTATCCTCAGACTACTGTTAAAGGCCATCCAGGAGAACTGGTTATAGGTTCAATAGATAATTGCAGTGTCCTTATCGCGAAAGGCCGCTTTCATTATTATGAAGGATATTCTTTTGAAGAAATAACAATTCCTATTCATCTCTTTTCAAGGCTTGGAATAAAATATCTGGTTATTACTAATTCTGCAGGTTCGATGAATATGGATTTACCACCTGGAAATTTTATGATTGCTGATAGTCATATGGACTGTACATATCGTAATGATTCGAATGACCCGAAAATTTATTCTCAAACAAATTTCCATGATCAGGAGCTAATTAAAATTGCACAATTATCTTCACAAAAATTAGAGTTAAAAATGAATACCGGGACTTATTGCTGGACGCTGGGACCTTCTTATGAGACACCAGCTGAAATTAAAAATATGCAACGCATGGGAGGAGATGCGGTAGGGATGAGCACAGTACCTGAAATAATTACTGCTACCGAACTTGGTATTAAAACTCTAACACTATCATGTTTGACAAACTTTGCTGCGGGTATTTCTAAAACACCACTTTCTCATGAAGAAGTTGTTACAAATGCAAAGAAATTTGATAAGGATTTTTCCAATCTGGTTATAGAAATTATTAAGGAAATTTCTAAGAATCTTTAATATCCTATTGCGGTATTTTCGCCTCTTTTATCAGCGCCACCCCAAAACCCATCACGGTCAATCATTATGCCATTTGCTTCGCCAATTCTACCTCGCTGTTCAAGCATATGACCCATTTTTTCAAGGTCACTAATAACCTTTTTTGATAGACTATTTTTTTCATAATCAATCACATCTGGCATCCATTGGGAATGAAATCTGGGAGCATCGACTGTTTCCTTAATAGTCATATTATGCAATGTAACGTTTAATATATTTTGGAGAACAGTTGTAATAATAGTTGATCCACCTGGAGTGCCAAGAATTAGGAATGGCTCATTATCTTTTAAAACAATAGTGGGAGTCATAGAGCTTAATGGGCGCTTAAATGGCTCAACTGCATTTGCTTCGTTTCCTATTAGTCCAAACATATTGGGAACGCCAGGCTTACTAGAAAAATCATCCATTTCATTATTTAGAATAAAGCCTGCACCAGTTACCGTAATACCACTTCCGTAGCCAGAATTTATAGTTGTGGTAACGGAAACCGCATTGCCTTCTTTATCAATTACAGAATAATGCGTTGTTTCTTCACTTTCATAATTATTAGCATCACTTGCTTTTACCATTTCTGACTTAGTTGCTTTGAATAGATTAATATCATTAATTCTAGTTTTAGCATACTCTTTTGATAATAGCATTTTTGTTGGAACGCGCCAGAAATCTTCATCGCCTAAGTGGGTTGCTCTATCAGCATATGCTCTACGCTCAATTTCAGTAATTAAATGAACATAATCTGATGAATTCAAGGTTAGTTCATTTAATATATCAGCATTTTTTATTGTGATTTCATTAATCATATTCAGCATCATTACTAGCAAAATTCCACCAGAACTAGGAGGGCCCATAGAGATAATTTTAAGATCATTAAATTCTCCATAGATAGGCTCTCGATACTTTGATGTATAGCGCTTCAAATCATCGAGCGTCATCCATCTGCCGACATTGTTCATTTCTGCAACAATTAACTCAGCAGTTTTTCCTTTGTAAAAACCATCTCGACCTTTTTCAACAATTCGTTTTAATGTTTTGGCTAGGTCTTTTTGGTAAAAAATATCACCACGTTTCCATTTTCTATCATTTCTAGTAAAAATTCTTTTTGTTTCAGGATGGTTACTTAAAAATGATTTCATGTTGTTAAAGCGCCTAGCTTCATATTTTGATAACTTAAATCCGTTTTCGGCATATTTAATTGCTGGGCCAATTAATGCTTGAATTGAAATATTTCCCGACCCATAATCTTCCCATGCACGTAAAAGTCCATCAACTGAACCGGGAATACCTGCAGCAAAGTGAGTTTGAGTTGATTTACCCTTAATAACATTTCCCTCTGAATCAAGAAATATATCTCTATGTGCTGCCTGAGGTGCCATTTCTCTATAATCCAGAGTAAAAGTTTTTTCGTTATTTAATCGAGCAACCATAAATCCACCGCCACCCAAATTTCCATTAGATGAAGAAGTAACCGCTAAGGTAAATCCAATTGCAGCTGCAGCATCTACAGCATTACCCCCTTGTTTGAGTATATCAATTCCAACCTGAGATGCCTGCCTACTCGTTGATACAACCATACCATTGTCTCCATGTGCTGGCTTATTTTTTGAGCATGTAAGTAGAAATAAAGGAATAAAAAGTAATAATTTATTTTTCATTATCTCCTTCAAGGTAAACAACTTTTCCTTCACGTCTTTTATCTGCTGCTCCATCAAGCTTTGATGGGAGAACGGTAATTAGATGTAATCCAGAAACTTCATTGTTTCCAAAATTAATTACTTTATAACCCTTATTTTTTAATTGACGCTGTATTTTTTTCCCATTGCGGTTTCCTTCAACTTTTACTTTTTCACCGCGAGCAACAATATTGGGAAGGTCAACTGCTTTTTGTGCATTCAGCCCCCAATCAAAGACACCAACAATTGTTTTTGCTACATAAGCTGGAATAGAATTTCCTCCAGGAGATCCTGTAATCATCAATAGGTTATTATACTTATCAAAAATCATAGTTGGAGACATTGAAGATCTTGGGCGTCTATTTGGGGCCACTGCATTTGCTAATTTTGTACCATCTTCAGGTACTTTTCTTGCAAAATCTGTCATTTCATTATTTAATAAGAAACCAGCAGCCCAACGATGAGATCCAAAAGCACTTTCAACAGTAGCTGTCATAGATACCGCATTGCCATCAAAGTCAATTATAGAAATATGGGTAGTTCCTGAAGCCTCTTCGGTATTATCTGTACCCCAAATTGGAATATTGTTTTCTTGTCCAATTACAATAGCTGGATTACCAGGGCTTGGCGTTTCATGAGGTTGAAATTTTTCTTTTGATCTTTGTTCAATATATTTTGGATTCAATAATGCATCAATTGGAATTTCAACTTCATCAGGATCTCCAAAATAATGGTCCCTATCAGCATAAGATAAACGCTGAGCATCCACAAATGCTTCAACTTTATCGGCTCGATTCATATTCTCATTGATTAAGTGATCATAAATTCCTGCTATCATTATTTGAGCTCCACCCGATGATGGAGGGGACGTGGTACAAATATTTAAATTTCTAAAGGAACCACAAATTACCGGTCTAATTACGGTTTGATAATTTTTTAGATCATCAAGGGAAAGGGAGCCTGGATTAGGCTCTTCATTTGCGCTAGTAACAATTTGCTTTGCTATGGATCCAGTATAGAATGCAGAGGGACCTTCTTTTGAAATTCTTTTTAGAGTTTTAGCATATTCAAGATTTGTTAAAACATCCCCAGTTTTTAATGGTATTCCATTTGGATAAAAATAATCCTTCGAACCTTTATTAATAGATAGCCTACCAAACGATTGCATAGCTTTAATAAAACCACCTAATCTTGGTGATACTTTAAATCCATTTTCTGCTAAATCTATTGCATGACTAAAGAGCTCTTCCCATTTTATTTTTCCAGATTTTTGATGTGCAGTTTTATATAAGGCAACAGCACCGGGCGCCCCAATTGCTTTGCCGCTGACCCAAGCTTCTCTAAATCCCATCACTTTTCCATTTTTCATAAACATATCAATTGTTGCGCTAGATGGAGCAGTTTCTCTTCCATCAATAAAAGTCAGATCACCTGTTTTAAAATCAAAATTAAGCATAAAACCCCCACCACCTAATCCAGAGCTTTGCGGTTCAACAAGACCAAGAACCGCGTGAGCTGCGATTGCTGCATCTACAGCACTGCCACCCTTATTTAATATATCTACAGCTGCATCAACTGCATGGGGATTAGCAGCACTTACCATTGCGCCTTTATCCCAATCTATTCTTTTTGCTGTTTCAGGTGTTGGTTTTTCATATGAGTTGTTCGTACATGAAAAAATAATAAATGTAATTATAATTAGATTAATTCTCATCGCTACCTATTTTTTTGCCATTTTTTTATATAGGGTAACAATACTAAATAAATACCAGTTAACCAAAGGACAAGCAGAATAATTCCTGATGGTAAAAATACCCAATTTTTAATCTTATTATTGAACCATGAGCCATCGTGCAGGCTTTCAATTAAGTCTGATCTTCGATAAGCCTCTTGGAGAACTTCACCGGTGTGCGTATCAATTTGTAATTCCCATCGATTTTTTGCTCTAACCTTTACAATTCCTTTATCTAACCTAACGTCTAGCCTATCAATATCAGACCATGTCTTGATTTTAGCCATTTTTGCAGATTTAGCAGAATCTAATATTTGATCAAAGGCGATGGAGGGGAAATTATTTTCAGATCCTGTCTGCGTTGGCGGCTGTATCCAATTGACATCTTTTTTTAATTGCAACATCACACCACTTGCAAAAATAATTATAACAGGGAGAGATACAATGAATGCACCCCAATAGTGAACTTTGCGAGACCACCTACTTATATTAAAATTTTTTGGTGGCAAAATTAGTTACGTCGAGATGATAACTTTGCAAGTAGTCGCAGTATTTCTAAATAAAGCCAAATCAAAGTAACCATTAAGCCAAAAGCACCATACCATTCCATATATTTAGGAGCACCTCTTTCTGCCCCTTCTTCAATAAAATCAAAATCTAGGACCAGATTTAATGCTGCGATAATTACTACGCCTATACTAAAAAGTATACCCATATTTGAATTTGAATGAATCAAGGGAACGCTTACGCTAAACCAGCTCAGTACCCAGCTAATAAGATATACGAATGCTATCCCACCAGTTGCAGCAATTATTCCAAGTTTAAAATTCTCTGTTGGCTTAATTAGCCCAGAAACATATGCAAGCAAAAGAGCTCCCAGCGTTCCAAATGTAAGCATGACAGCTTGCATAACAATTCCAGGATACATTGTTTCAAAGAATTTGGAAATCCCACCAAGCGCTAAACCTTGAAAGATTGAATATGCAGGAACAGTGTATTTAGCAAGATGCTGTTTAAATATAGTTACAAGAGCTAAAATAAATCCACCAAGCATTCCAAATATCATCAATCCCCCAGATCGCGGATCTCCAGTTGGAAGATTCCATGTAAATAGTGAGGCTGTCATTAATAGAATTAGTGAAAAAGCAGTTTTTTGAACAGTGCCTGAAATGGACATCGATAAACCTGAAGTCATATCAAAATTGGTAAAAGTTTTTGCATTCAGCGTTGGGTTACCAGAGCGCAGCGATAAATGACGGTTCATGAATAATTCTCCAATTTATTTTTTATTGCATCAATAAGTTGATCAATTGCAATTCGATCTTGTTGTTGTGTATCGCGATGACGAAGTGTAACACTTTGATCTTCTAAGGATTGATGATCAATTGTAATACCAAACGGTGTCCCCGCTTCATCCTGACGGTAATACCTTTTTCCTATAGATCCTTGTTGATCATAGATGACTTTAAATTCTGGTTTTAAAATATCCATGATTTTTCTGCCTATCTCAGGCAACCCATCTTTTTTTACTAATGGACATATAACAGCTAATACCGGTGCAATATTAGGATCTAGTTTCATTACAATTCGATTATTTTCTTCATCTTCCCAATATGCATTTGATAACACAGCCAATAACATTCGATTAAGACCTGCAGATGTTTCTATAATATATGGTAAAAATCTCTCGTTATTTTCTGCATCAAAATATTCCATTTTTTTACCAGAAAATTCTTGATGGCGTTTTAGATCAAAATCAGTTCGATTATGTATTCCTTCAATCTCTGACCAGCCAAAAGGAAATTCATATTCAATATCCCATGCTTCTTTAGCGTAGTGAGCAAGTTCACCAGCACCATGCTCCTTAAAGCGTAGTTTTTTTTCATTAATTCCTAATTGAGAATAGAATGCCAGGCGTTCATTTTTCCAATCAACCAAACTTTCATCATCTTGCCCAGGTTTAACAAAATATTGCATTTCCATTTGTTCAAATTCTCTTGTGCGGAAAATAAAATTTCTTGCAATGATTTCATTGCGAAATGCTTTGCCAACTTGCGCTATGCCAAATGGTAATTTTAAGCGCATCGCATTTTGTACCAATAAATAATTGACATAAATCCCTTGAGCTGTCTCAGGTCGTAGATATGTTGCATTTGAATCCTCCGCAACCGCACCAACATGAGTCTTAAACATTAAATTGAATTGTCTAGGCTCAGTTAGGTTCCCCTTAGTACCACACTTAGGGCATTGAATTTCACTCCATGTTATTTTTTCTGTTTCAACTGGAACTAGTTCATCAGCGCGGTAGCGTGCTTTGCATTGTTTGCAGTCAACTAGTGGATCATTAAATGCACCTAAGTGGCCAGATGCTTCCCATATTTTTGGGTGCATAAGAATAGCGCTATCTAGCCCTACAATATTTTCATGAATTTGGGTCATTGCTTTCCACCATACCTGAGAAATATTATTTTTTAGAGCTATTCCTAATGGACCATAATCATAGACTGCTCCAAATCCTCCATAAATATCGGAGCTTTGAAAAATAAATCCCCTACGTTTACATAGTGAAACAATTTTGTCAATACTCATTGATCAGTCTAATTCCTTTAATTCAGCTTCAATTTCATCATTAAATTTAATATCCTTTTTATTTTCTAATGAAATGTCTGCTATAGAAGCTGTTGGAGTTCGAAGATAAGCAAAAATAATTAAGCCTCCTATAGCGCAAATCATAAGAGGAGCCAGCCAGGCAAATAAATTAAATCCTTTTGCAGCTGGCATTGCCAAGATGCGTTCACCATATTTATTTGTATAATAATTTATTATATACTCTTTGTCTTTTCCCGCTTCTACAAAGTTGGAAATTTCTTTTTCCATTTCTTGATTTCCATGTTCATAAACAGTGCCATGGAAGCACGTAGCCATAAGACTTTTTTCAATTTCAATAATCAACTCTGATTTATCTTCAGCGTAGATAAAACCAATCAATGAGAAAATGAAAAAATATCTCTTCATTTTTTCTTTTTTCTTTTTTTCCGTTTTTTTCTTGGAGGGGCCGCTCTTTTTTTATCAATCAATCCGACTGCTTCTTCAAGCGTAATTTCATCTACTTCAACATCGCTAGGCATGGAAGCATTGACTTTTCCATCGGTTATATATGGTCCATATCGACCATCTTTTAGAATAAGCGTTTCACCTGTTGTTGGATGATCGCCAAGAGTCTTTAATTCTTGAGGGCCACTTGAGCGTTTAGCAATCAATTCTAGTGCTTCATTTAGCTCAATGGTTAAAGGGGATAGTTGAGGGGGAATTCGACCATTTTTACCTTTACCAGCAGTCACATAAGGACCAAAGCGACCGTAGTCAGCTTTTACTTCCTGATTTGTCTCAGGATGAGTTCCAAGAACCCTTGGAAGCGCAAGGAGTTTTTGAGCCAATCCTAAATCAACATCAGAAATTTCTGTACCTTTGGGGATTGCCTTTCTTTTATTGGTTTCACCTAATTGAACATAGGGGCCATAGGGTCCATTTTTTAATAAGACGGTTTCTTTTGATTCTGGGTCTAGGCCCAGCTCGCGATCTTCATTTATTTCCTGGTTTAGGATTTCCAGCGCCTTGTCAACATTTAAATCACCTAAGTAAATATCTGGGGGAACAGATTTCCTATTTTCCCCTTGCCTTACAAAAGGACCGTATTGCCCAACTCGTACTTCAATAGGTTCATCTTTGTCCTCCAATTGAACAGAGCATGCTTTGCCAATATCTACTTTATCATCCAGCATATTAACCAACCCATTTTGATTATCAGATCCAAAATAGAATTCTTTCATGAATGGAAGAGAATCTAATTCTCCCCTAGATATTGCATCTAATCCATCTTCCATTGTTGCTGTAAATTTATCATCTACCAAAGAATTAAAATGATTTTCTAGTAATTGCGTTACGGCCAAACCAAGAAAAGTTGGGGTGAGCTTGTTCCTTTCGCGGATTACGTATGTTCTGCGAACAATTGTATCAATAATATTGGCGAATGTTGATGGCCTACCAATCCCTTTCTCTTCTAATTCTTTTACCAAGGAAGCTTCAGTAAAGCGAGCCGGTGGTTTTGTAGAATGCTCATCAGCCTTTAATGATTCACAATTTAATGATTGATTAGGTTCCATTTTTGGAAGAATAGTTTCTTTATCTTCAGTGTTACCATTTCTCCTATCAGTGCTTTCAACATATGCAGCCATATAGCCTGGAAACAGTATGGTTTTGCCATTTGCACGAAACTCAGATTGCTGGTTAAGAATAGTAACAGTGACTTGATTGATTTTGGCGGGTTTCATCTGAGAAGCCAATGTTCTTTTTAATATCAAATCGTAAAGTCTAGATCCATCTTCATCGGTTGACTTTTTTACCTGATCAACAGATTTAAATTTAGTTCCTGATGGGCGAATTGCCTCATGAGCCTCTTGTGCATTTTTGACTTTTGTAGAATAATAATTTCCTTTTTCTGGAAGATATTCTTTTCCAAAACGATCAAGTATTTCTACCCTTGATGCTTTCATACCCTCATCTGATAAAGCAGTTGAATCTGTTCGCATATAGGTAATGAACCCTTGCTCATAAAGACCTTGAGCTGCTCGCATAGTTTTTCTGGCAGAAAAACGAAGTTTTCTAGCTGCTTCTTGTTGAAGGGTAGAGGTAGTAAAAGGGGGTTTTGGGTTTGAATTTTTTACTTTTTCTTGAATATCTGAAATTTTCCAAGAGCCATTTTCTAATTCCTTTACCAGTTGATTGGCTTGTGACTCAGAAAGTAAAAATACTTTATCATTATTTAATTTCCCAGTAAATGGGTCAAAATCTTTACCAGTAGCAATTCGCTTGTCATCTACTTTAAAAAGATTAGCAACAAAGGGTTTATCGCCATTGGAAAGCTCTGCTTTTATATCAAAATAGATAGCAGGGTGAAATTGCTGACGAAGTCGTTCGCGATCTATAATGATTTTTAATGCGGAAGATTGAACGCGACCAGCGGAAAGACTAACCTTCACAAATTTCATATTTTTTTTCAAAGTACTCCACAATACCCTAGAAACTTTGTAGCCCACTAAGCGATCAATAATTCGCCGAACAGTTCTTGCTTCAACAAGGTTAGAATCAATTTCTCTAGGATTATCCATCCCATCTTTAACCCCTTCTTTAGTGATCTCTGTAAATTCAACGCGTTTAATCTTTTCTTTTGCTACTTCACCTGCTAAATGCGCAGCGATAGCCTCGCCTTCACGGTCAGGGTCAGTAGCCACTACTACTTGATCTGTTTTTTTCGCTAATGATTTAAATTCCTTCATAAAGGATTCTTTATCAGGGAGGACCATTTCTTCAATATCAAAATTATTATCAACATCAACCCCTAGATCCTTTTTAGGTAGATCTTTTATATGGCCAACGCATGCCATCACTTCATATTCACCATCAAGGTATTTAGAAATTGTTTTTGCCTTTGATGGTGATTCAACTATAATTAATGGTTTCACTATTTTTTCTTTTCTCGTTTATTTTAAATTTTTTCGCGGGCGAATTTAATCTTAATTAACTTAATTAAAAGGATAAAGAAGTTATATGCGACACAATTGAATCCATATCTATTGTTTCCTGATTCCCACTAGTAAGGTCTTTGAGTTGAGCTCGATTTTGTTGCAATTCATTATCCCCAATAATGATTGCATATTTTGCGCCAAGCTTATTTGCTTCACGCATTTGTGCTCTCATAGATCTTCGAAGCATATCACATTCACTTGACAAATTATTATGTCTTAAATCATTAGTTAATTTTGCTACAACTGGCCTAACCTTCTCTCCGAGCCCAACAATATAAATTTTTATGCTTTCTTTCGAATTTCCATGATTGATACTCATTAAAATTCTTTCCATACCAGCAGCAAATCCAATCCCCGGTGTAGGTTTTCCGCCAATAGTCTCGACTAATCGATCATATCTTCCACCACCGCATATGGCATCCTGAGCCCCTAAGGAAGATGAGATAATTTCAAATGTTGTTCTGGAATAATAATCAAGACCCCTTACAAGATTTGGGTCAATTGAATAGCTGATGTTCATTGCATCTAGATAGCTACATAGCTCATCAAAATGATCTTTATCATCTTTTGTCCAAAATTCAGAAATCAGCGGAGCATTTTTTATTATATCGATTTCATCTGGTAACTTAGAATCCAGGATTCGCAAAGGGTTCTTTTCAAATCGCGCTTGACTTGCTTTGCTTAAGCTGTCAAAATGTGGCATCAAAAATTCCTTCAATTCTTTTTTATAGTTTTCTCTACAGTTTTCTGAGCCTATGGAATTGAGCTTGAGGGTTAAATCCTTTATTCCAATCTGATTAAACAAGGTAACCGCAATAGCTATGATTTCTGAATCAATTTCAGGATGCTCTGAACCAAAAGCCTCAACTCCAAATTGATGAAATTGACGAAAGCGTCCTTTTTGCGGCCTCTCCCTTCTAAATAACGCATCAATGTAGTAAAGCTTAGTTAGTGGTTGTTGGCTCCCCAAATTGTGTTGAATATATGATCTTGATACAGGGGCAGTTAATTCTGGTTTCAATGTTAGATTTTCCCCACCTTGATCTGTCCAGCTATACATTTCTTTTGAAACTATGTCAGTTTCGGTACCCACTCCACGATCAAAAAGCTCAGTTTTTTCAAATGCAGGTGTTCTAATCTCACCATAATTATAGAGCATCATTGTGGTATGAATTTTGTTCTCCAGATCCTGCCATTTATAAGATTGATCTGGTAGAATATCCTGAGTCCCTTTAATTGACCGTATTTGATTTTTACTCATTTTGTAATCCAATACCTTGTAGTAAATCTAACGCTTTTTTCTTATATGCTTCTGGAATATACAATTTAACTGAACCCGCTGGAATGTTGAATGCATTTAAATTATAAGCACTCCCAAAAAAATCACTTTTGATATATGAAGGAATATTATTATTAATGAGAAGATTTTTTGCCATCTCAGCATTTACGTTTCCATTGTAGGTGCTGATGACTATCCAATCTTTTTGATCATCTGATTTCATAAATTACCTATCAAAAAGAGATGGCCTAGTGAAAGTACCTCCGCGCTGTTCAAATTTTAAATCGCGCAGATTTGGAGATTTAACATTTAGCCGAAGGTATAAGCCGGATGCGTAGCCATTTGGTGTCCAGTTAATGCTCATTTCCCAGCAGTGTAAATCTCTATAAATTGAAAACGTGTGGCTAACTAGGCTTTGCTCAATCAAATCAAATCTAGCATTATATTGAATCTTCCAGGCTTGCGTAAGTTGAATAGTAGAGTTTGATGACATCCAAAAAGTTTTTTGAGAATTATTTGGATTTGCATTATTGTAAGCAAAGCTAAATGAAGCGGAAGTACTCCAAAGATTTGATGAATTAGACTTTTTTGTATTGGATGAAAACCCTTCAAATAAACCAGGTAGGTTTGCGCCATCAATTCTTTCATTTGCATCTAATGTATCATTATCAGCTATCTCACCATCATCATTCAATTGGTTGTTACGGGTACCCGCAAATCGAAAACCAGTTGAAAATCTTGCATTAATTAACCTAGGAGCTGGCATTCCTCCATTCATTTTTATTTTATTGATTCTCATATTTCTTTCTTGATCAAAATCATACCAATCATGAGTCATTGAAAAATCTAAATTTAATTTTTGCCTAATATTAGCGCGCAAAGATGAATTAAGATTACCCCATTGAAATTGCTCTGATACAAAATTTTTATTTGTACTTAATCTCCATGAAAACAGATCTTGCTTTTTTTCTTGATCACCATCAATAATTTTTGCTTGAAAAACATTATTTAATGAAAAATTTATTGATTGATTCTCTCCTCTTGGAGTCCCGCCAGCTAAGGTACCTGAAAATCGATCAAAGTAAACGACATCACCATTATCTTGCTGTATGATTTCATAGTAGTTTGGATTAGAGCCTAACACTTCTTTTGAAAAATCGGGTCTATATGAGTAGCCAATTGAAGGCGAAGCTACGTGTCTTATCATATCTATATTGCCAATTTTAATTGGAAACAATCCATAAATTTGAGTATTCATATTAAGATTGAATGATCCTGTTGTTCGGCTTGCAAATCCAAGAACTTCATTTTTGTTAATCTTTCCGGTGCTATCGATATATCCTGTAAAAGATCTGTTTACCCAATCAGATTTTAATGACAAGTTTGGGGTAATATTTAAATATTTAAAAATCTTGGAAGACATATTCATGCCAGAGGTGTGTGAAATAACATAATCAGAAAATGCTTTCTCTTCAATTTCATTTTCAGAGTTTGGCGCCCATCTAAATGCTGTGGTACTATCGTTTAATGCATAGGCTTCTGATTCATAATAGTACTTCTGATTATTTGTGAATCTGGATGAGTAATGATAATTAATATTATTGTACCAACTTTTCTTTTTTGCTTTAGTAGGGAAGAGAGCTCGTTGACTATGAGAAAATGCCATCTGAGGAAAAACATTATTTGAAATATTGATTTGTTGCCCTACTCTTATCGGTGTGGAATAAAATGGGGAATTTTGATCGATTTTTTGTTCAGCCATCAGATCTCTTCTTGATGAAAGGTTAATACTTAAACTATTCCTCGATTTTGGCCAACGCTTAGAATAAGTAGCATTTGACACCGCCTGTTGGTTTAAGCGCTTTTGCTGCTCAATACCAGTTCTGCGGTTATAGTCACCACTAGAATAGTAGCTCGCATTGACCGAAGCAGACTGATTATTCCTTAGAGTTTGTCTATGATTCCATCTTAATACATAATCGCTTTGACGATTTTTACCTAGATTAAAAATGTCTCTATCCTCAGCGGGCGTTGAACTGGAAAATCGTTGTTTTGTTTCAAGGTCTATGTTTCCTGAGAAGCTATATTTTTTTGAATAATTATTTTTTGAACGCAATGTGATGCCATCCCGATCATAAAAACTCATGGTTAGTTTTGTATCAAAGTATTCACTGCCAGCCCAATAATATCCTAACCCGTTTATATACCCTCCCCATCTAGCATCTGTACCATATGAAGGCATGATCCAGCCGGAATGCCTCCTTCCTTTTTGATGAGGAAATACTCCAAAAGGTAGACCAAAAACTGGAATATCAGCAATATAAAGCACGATAGGTCTTGCGACAACTTTATCTTCATTAATCATTTTCATTCTACTCATCTGAAAATGAAAGTGGGGATGATCAAGCTCGCAGGTAGTATAGGCTGCATTTTCAGCGTAAAAAATATCCATGTCTTGATTGCGTATTTCTTCGCCATGATAATAGCCATCTTCAGCTTTAGTTTTGCCCTTGATCACCTTGCCTTGACGCGTTTCAAGATTATAAATCATTGAATCACCCTTAAGCGGATCTTTTTCAGCCTCTATCATTGAGGGCAACAAAAAACCATAGGTAGAATCTCGCTGTGATACCGGAGATGCTTTTAACAAATTTTTATTCCACTCCATATTAATAAATCCTGCCGATAACGCTACATTTGTATATTCAATATCTGCATCACCATGCAAATCCATATACTCTTCTAATATGTCATATTCAATATCCTCAGATGAATAAATTACTGGACCATCCACATCACCACTAGTTGAATCTGGTGTATATGTTCCACGCGAACCTCCTGCAACAAAAATTTGCTCAAGATCCTGATTATTAAATCGCATGCTAATTGTATCACCGGAAACTTGATTTCTGCCCTGATAAACGGAATCTTCAAAAAGATGATATAGTGTTGTTGCCATTCCTTCGAGTCTTAATGAATCAAGAGATCCATCTACAAAAAATCCTCTTAAGGTCGAACCTGTCATATCATCAACGAAACTTGCAGTATCCGAATAGTTAATGGTATCATCATTTACAATTTCAAACCATTCCCTAGTTCCTTTAGATGGGTGTGTTGCTTTTGCATTGCTAGGAATAAAAATATTTTTCAATTCATCCTCATCGTACTTTAAAAAGATCTCACTACCTGAAATAGTTTGTCCGCTATCAAAAATTTTTGGTTTTAATCTTAGAGTTGTTTTGCCATTACTTCGATCATAGATAGCCTCTCCGCAGGTAGCCAATCGCCCATCTTCGATAATACTTACATTTCCTTTAGCAGCGTACGAAACACCATCAGAATTTGGTACTTCTTTGTATTCTATTCTATCTCCAGTAATTGTTTGTTTATCTTGAACTAAGGAAGCATTACCATTTGCAGAGCCGCTATCCATTTCAGAGAAATAGAATAATGTATCGGCATTTAAACTATAGGTAGAATCCCATACTTGCGCATTACTATATGCAATTAAAATATCTTTCGGTGAATCAATAAACAAAGAATCAGAGGTTAAATTTTGCGCTTCCTTATTCATTGAAACATTACCAAACAAGAAACCTTTTTCTGTACGCTTGTTGAATCTAGCCCAATCACACTTCATTGTCATTTTTCCTTTTTGAAAAATAACATTGCCTTTCAAATATTGCATTGATACCCCATCAACAGTAATATTTTCTAAAACGTCTGCTTTTTTTAATCGTAATCGATCATCGGATTGCGCAAATACAGAGCAAAGCAATAGTATAGGATATAGCTTGCGGATCGTATAATATCTTTGTTGCATAGTGAGTTCGCGCTTAATTGTTGTTCTCGGATACATATGGTACGCTTCTTTTATAATAAATGTTTCCTTTTATCATTTTTTATATTTTATGCAACGTGCAAATTTAAGGAAAATCTAATCTCTCAACTGATGTAAACTTTCATATAGAAAATGGGAGCAATAATGCAAATGAAATGGCATTTTTTTACATTAGTTATAGTATTAATCACAGCAAGCTGTAGTAAGGAAGAACAAATTATGAGCAATGGACTAGTCATCGAAGATATAAAAGTAGGAGAAGGAAAAGAGGTAGAAAAATATAATATCGTAACCGTTAATTACACGGGCCTCCTTGAAGATGGAACAAAATTTGACTCTTCATTAAATCCTGGCAGAACTCCATTTAGGTTTACCGTTGGAGCAAAACAAGTTATAAAAGGCTGGGATGAAGGTTTGATTGGAATGAAAGTAGGGGGGAAGCGAAAATTAACGATTCCTCCAGAGCTAGGCTATGGGAGTCGAGATAATGGCCCTATACCTGCCAACTCTACCCTAATATTTGAAATTGATCTTTTAGGCATAGAATAAAATCATAAATACAAGGAAAACAAAATGAAAAAAATGTATATATTAGTTTCTATACTGTTAATAACAAGTAATCTAATATTGGCAAGCGACAAGTCTGAAGTAGTAGATGTCGTAAATAAGCACTGGGAATACCAGAATAAAAAAAATTGGAAGAAATTTGTCGGCACTTTGTATTCAGGCGGGACGATGAATGGTGATTCTAACGGTTCCTTTTGGTATATGCAAGACGCTACTGTAGCTGCGGTTACTGAAGGCCAACTTCCAAATAATGAATTTAATTTTACTCCTAGATATATTGAAGTAGATGTGCTAGAAAAAGGTAAAGTCGCAGTTGCGTACTATTATCTTGTGGGTTCATACACAATTAATGGAGTGGAAAAGAGCGACTATCGAACCAGAGTAAGCCAAATTTTTGTTAAAGAAAAAGGGAGTTGGAAAGTTAAATCTGGCCATTATACACCTCTTTATAGTGGTAGCGGAATACCTAATTAACGATCATATATATACAGGGAATGCCACTGTAGCTCAGCTGGTAGAGCAACGCATTCGTAATGCGTAGGTCAGCGGTTCGACTCCGCTCAGTGGCTCTATTTTAGTAATCTATTCTTGATAATTTTTGTATTTAACTAATAATTTATAACAATCAAAACAAGGTATAGATAAAAGGAGCAACAGCTGAACCTTCCGTAAGAACAATTAAAGCTCCAAATAATACTAAAAAAATAATTATAGGTGCCAGCCACCATTTCTTGCGAACTTTTAGAAATTCCCAAAACTCAATAAAAATAGAAAATTTTGACATTATATTATCCTAATCATTTTGTAAAAGCCCATCTGAATTAAGTCTATTGTAAATCGTTTCTGCAATAAGTCGGTATCCCTCATCATTATAGTGGATAGACCCTTCATACGGGAAAAGAGAGATTGGGTCAGGATGAATATCAAATACTTCTTTTTGAATATTAATAATTGGAATCCCTAAATCGCTTACTACACTCAACACATTTTCAGGATCCCATGGAGGTAAATACACAAAATATAATTTCCCACCCCAGTCAGAGACCCTGTTTTTTGCTGAATAAAGTATTTCCCCAAATATTTTGGACGGTTTAGGAAAAATATTGAGTCTAGTCCTCAAATTTATAAGTTTTACATTTCCAATAATTCGTTCAATTGTCAATCCTTTGGGACTAGCTTCATTGTTATCATCGTCAAACCACGTTGACAATCTATCAAACTCATTTTTAATATAATCTGCTAGTGCTATATCTATCTCATCCTGTCTATTTATCAAATTCTGAGAAAAATCAACATCA